>CAZZDX010000328.1:0-3281 GCA_964653185.1 uncultured Bacteroidales bacterium | reverse complement strand
CATTATCCCGATAGTGCTTTAAAAATCTTCCTCGTCTATGGAAAACTCTGAAAATTTTGATGCGAATGAATTAATAGAAGTCCCTTTAATAAGAAGTATCGTCTCAATAATTACTGGTAAATTATACAATATAAAATTGAAAATGACTAAAATACTTAAAATTCAAAATGCCTAAAATTCAAAACCCAAAACTTGATAAAGAAAGTTACTTTTGAGTTTGGGATTTATTTTAATTAATACCATTACTTTTTGAGAGGATACTAATAAAAGTCCCCTTAAAAAATATAATGAAGTAGATTATAAGACACAATAATTGCACAATGTTATATTTTTAATATCTAATTTCAATCAGCTAATCTTTTAATCTCTCCATTTTTTATCCTTTTCATATAAGATGCAAGGTCTTTTTTAATTTCCGGAGATAAAATAATCAGTCCTAAAATATTAGGGAAAGCCATACATAATATCATCATATCAGAAAAATCCACAACAGAGTTAATACTTGTAGATGCTCCTATGACAATAAAAATCAAAAATGTTATTCTGTATATTGTATCTGTTACTTTTCTATTACCAAACATCTTGTCAGATAAATCACCAAACAGATAATCAAAGCCCTTTAATCCGTAATATGACCATGAAATCATTGTTGAAAAAGCAAATAATAAAACAGCGATTAAAAGGATATAAGGAAACCATGAAAAAACGCTTTCAAAAGCCACAGAAGTCAGTTGTGTTCCTTCTAAGTTTCCCGGATTTTCATAAACACCTGTAAATATAAGCACAAGAGCTGTCATAGTGCAGATAATTATTGTGTCAATAAAAGGTCCGAGTGAAGCAACTAATCCTTCGGCAATATGTTCATCGGTCTTTGCAGAAGAATGGGCAATAGCAGCAGAGCCAATACCTGCTTCATTAGAAAATGCTGCTCTGCGAAATCCAATAATCATAACTCCAACAAAACCACCTTTCATAGCACTTGCATTAAACGCTCCGTAATATATTAATTTGCAAACATTGCCTATCTCTGTTATATTCATCATAATAATAAATAAAGCAGATAAGATATAAAGACCAGCCATAAAAGGGACTATTTTTGCTGTAACCTTTGCTATACTCTTAATTCCGCCTATAATCACCAAGCCAACAAGTATTGCTAATACAATACCAAAATAAGCTCCATTATTTTTTACAGATGGAATCAATATAACAAGTTGAGCAAAGGCCTGATTGGATTGAAACATGTTTCCAATACCCAAAGAACCTACCACAACAAATACAGCAAATGCCAGTGCTAATACTTTTCCTAATGGTTTTAAATATTTATTTGTAAAAGCTCTGCTTAAATAATACATAGGACCGCCTGATACCTTTCCGTCTTTGTCTATCTTACGATATTTGACAGCTAACGAACATTCAACAAATTTTGATGACATACCTAAAAATCCGGCTATTATCAACCAAAATACTGCTCCCGGTCCTCCAAGAGATATTGCTATGGCAACACCGGCTATGTTTCCCAAACCTATTGTCGCTGATAATGCAGTAGTCAATGCCTGAAAATGTGAAATCTGACCTTTATGTTTTGGATTATCATATCTGCCTCTTATCAAATCTATTGCTGTTTTAAAACCTTTTATATTTATGAATTTCATAAATATTGTAAAGAACAATGCACCTAAAATTAACCATACAACAACAAATGGAACAGGAGATTTTATTATTTTACCATTTTTATCCAGAGCAGGATTTCCTTTATCATCATAAACCAGAGGGTCGTAAATACCTATAGCAGCAAATGGGTCCCAGAATAATACTGTTCCCATTTTATCAACAACAGGTTCAAAAAAAATGTTAATCCTCTGACTAAAAGTTTGCTTTGCTTTTTTATCATTCGGCACATTTGAATTTACAATATTTTGTGTCAATGTATCTTTTGTAGAAACATTAGATTTAGCTTTTATTCCTATTAACAGGATAAATAATAATATAATCAGAAAACCGATTTTTTTCATTAAAACTCAATATATTTTATTGCTATTAAATTAATTCAATCAACAATCATCACATCAACAATTAATTCAACTTTAAATTTTTTTTCATTTCTTTTATTTGTTCCTGTGTTCCTAAAACAAATAATTTTGAGTTTGGTATCAACAAAGTATCAGGAGAAGGATTTATTATAAATTTTCCTTCAGCTGTTTTAAAACCTATAATATTAGCACCTGATTTTTTTCTTATGTCAAGTTCATAAATGGTGTTATTTTTAAATTTTTCAGGTAATTTACTGCAAACAATTTCTTCAAGATTAGTAGATGCAGCACCTTGAACAGACAGATTAGCCAGAAATTCTACAATATCCGGCTTTGCAACTAAATGTGCCATGTGAGTTCCACCGACTTTTTCAGGGATTATAACATTATCGGCACCTGCGATTTTAAGTTTTTTGTAAGAACTATCACTTGATGCTCTGCTAATAATTATTAAATCAGGATTTAAAAAACGAGCTGTAAGAACAATAAAAAGATTGTCAGCATCATCGGGAAGAGATGTTATTATTGCTTTGGCAGTTTTTATTCCTGCCTTAATTAAGATTTTTTCATCTGTAGCATCGCCTTGGACAAAATTTTTATCCTTATTAAAATCTTCAAAAAGCAGTTCCTGATTTTTGTCAATTACTATAAAAGAATTTTTATTTGCAATTAATTCTTTAACTGCTTGTTTTCCATTACGACCATAGCCGCATATTATAACATGTTTTTTCATTTTTTTTAGTAATGATTTTGTTTTGTAATCTTTTATAAAATATCCAAATTTTCCTTCAATAAAATGACTGGTAATTATTGATATTGCATAAGCGGCTGTGCCAAGTCCTGTTAATATCAAAAATATTGTAAATATTTTACCATAATCGGATAATACATGCACTTCACGAAATCCAACAGTAGAAACGGTTATAGCAGTCATATATAATGCATCAACAAATGAAAAACCTTCAATAATTCTGTAACCAATAACGCCAATTATTGCAACTGCTATTAATAAAAATACAGCATATAATATTTTAGTTTTTTTAAACATATATAAAACAGTAAGTTATTAAATTATACTTTACACTTCTGCAAGATCATCAGAGCCACAGAGCCATAATATAATTTGTTATTTTATTTGCCTATTATACCCGCAAGGTTTCAAAATCAGGCAGTCATGTTCGGCTACTGATTGCAAATTCCGTATTTATCCCTTAGGTTTGCAAATTAAATTTTAATAAATAATTATGA
>CAZZDX010000327.1:0-3302 GCA_964653185.1 uncultured Bacteroidales bacterium | reverse complement strand
AAAACAACTCACTGATTTTGCTGAAAAATTAGAAATACCTGTTGACAAAACAATGGGCAAGGGAAAAATAATTGATGAAATATTTGGTAAAAGCTGTGAAACAAATATAATACAACCTACATTTATTACAGATTATCCTGTTGAGATATCACCTTTGGCAAAAAAGCACAGAAATAAAAAAGGTCTTACCGAACGTTTTGAAGCTATATGTAATGGAAAAGAATTATGTAATGCTTTTTCTGAATTAAACGACCCTGTTGACCAGAGAGAACGTTTTGAATCACAATTAAAACTTAGAGAAAGAGGCGACAAAGAAGCTATGGTTATTGATGAGGACTTCTTAAAAGCATTGGAAGTTGGTATGCCTCCATGTGCAGGACTTGGTATTGGAATTGACCGACTAACTATGATAATGACTAACTCTCATTCTATTCAGGATGTGCTGTTTTTTCCTCAAATGAGACCTGAAAAAAAAATAGATGTTTCTTCTGACGAAGATTTTATATCCAAAGGAATTCCTTTGGAATGGATACCTGTTATAAAAAAAGCCGGGTTCTTAACAATAAATGATATAAAAGGAACTAATGAAAATAAACTTTTTAACACATTATGCGGATTAAGGAAAAAAATGAAACTACAAATTCCTATACCGGCAATTGACGATATAAAAAAATGGATATCCTAAACCCCTTATTTCTCTTGCCAATATTTTAAATATTTACTTAAAATTTAATCGGAAAATATAAGTTTGCTTCACAAAAACAAAGGAAAAAATTATTATGTTAAATCAGGAAATAAGAGTAAGGTTTGCTCCAAGTCCAACAGGACCTTTACATATAGGAGGCGTTAGAACTGCCTTGTATAACTATTTGTTTGCTAAAAAACACAAAGGAAAATTTATTTTAAGAATAGAAGATACAGACCAAAAAAGATTTGTGCAAGGAGCAGAAGATTATATTATAAAATCCCTTAAATGGTGTGGCATTGATTTTGACGAAGATGTAAATAAAGGTGGACAATACGGACCATACAGACAATCGGAAAGAAAACATCTTTATCGTAAATATGTTGACAAATTGTTAAAAGACGGCACAGCTTATTATGCTTTTGATACTCCGGAAGAGCTAACAGAGATGCGTAACACAGAAACCAGTGATATTGCAATGTCTCAATATAATGCTTTTACACGATTAAAGATGAAAAATTCTCTCTCTTTATCCAAAGAAGAAGTAAAAAGAAAACTTGATTCCAAAAATCCTTATGTTGTTCGTATTAAAATACCGGAAAACGAAGAGATAAAGGTCTTTGACCTTATAAGAGGACAAATCACTGTTAATTCTTCAAAAATAGACGATAAAGTATTGTTCAAATCAGATGGCATGCCTACGTATCATCTCGCAAATATTGTTGATGACCATTTAATGAAAATTACGCATGTTATAAGAGGAGAAGAATGGCTTGCCTCTGCTCCTTTACATGTTTTGTTATATAAATATCTTGGCTGGGAAAAAACAATGCCTTATTTTGTTCATCTGCCATTATTATTAAAGCCAAACGGCAATGGAAAATTAAGTAAACGTGATGGCGACAGTTTAGGATTTCCTGTATTTCCTTTAGAATGGACTGACCCTAAGACAAATGAAAAATCATCCGGTTATAAAGAATCCGGTTATTTTACAGAAGCATTTATAAATATGCTTGCTCTTCTTGGCTGGAACCCGGGAACTGAACAGGAATTATTTACTATGGATGAACTAATTCAGAAGTTTTCTTTTGAACATGTTGGAAAATCAGGAGCAAAATACAATCCTGAAAAGGCAAAATGGTTTAATAAACAATATCTTATAAAAAAAGATGATAAAGAATTAGCCGATTTATTACTATCTTATATAAAAACATTAAACACCAAAGAAGATAAGACCTTTGAACATCTGAATAAAGCATATAATACGGATATAAACAAAGAAGACATTTCTAAAATTATAGAAAATAAAGACATAATCAATAATAAATATCTCTCAAAAGTATGCTGCTTGATGAAAGAAAGAGTTTCTTTTGTTAAAGAATTATTTTGGCAGTCAACATATTTTTTTAAATCTCCTGTCAGATATAATGAGAAAGCAATCAGGAAAAACTGGAAAGAAAATACTCCTTTTATTTTATCCTCTTTGAAAAAAGAATTAAATAGTATTAAAAATTTTGATGCGAAAACCATAGAACCTGTTTTTGAAAAATTTCTTGAAAAAAATAATTTAAATATTGGACAGGTTATGAACGTTTTACGACTAACTGTATTAGGAGATAATAAAGGTCCAAATATGCTTGATGTTGCAGAAATATTAGGTAAAGATGAGATGTTAAAAAGAATTTCTTCGGGAATAAAAAATATTAAAAAATAATTTTAGCGAATAACTAAAATAAAGAACAATGCATAATTCAAACATTAATTTTTTTTCTGAAAATATTTCTTTTGTATTAAAAAATAAAAAAATAATAAGAAAATGGATATTTTCTACTATTAATAAAGAAAATAAATCTTTAGGCATTATAAATTATATATTTTGTAATGATGCTGATCTTTTAAGTTTAAACAAAACGTATCTAAACCGTGATACACTCACAGATATACTAACTTTTGATTATTCTGAAGACAATAAAATATCAGGCGACATTTTTATTAGCATTGACAGGATAAAAAAAAACCGTAAAACCTTTAATGTGCTGTTTTACAACGAGTTACAACGAGTTATGATACATGGCATCTTACATCTGATAGATTATGGTGATAAAACAGAGAAAGAAAAAACTGTTATGACACAAAAAGAGGATTATTATTTATCTTTGTTCCCAAAAAATTATTTATAATGTTTCATCTGTTTATATTTTGGTATTTAGTTGATATTCAGTTACTTTGAGCTTTTGGCTATTGGCTATTAGCATTTAGCTTTTAAATTAGGGATGAATACCCGACAGGTTGTGTAACTCCTGTTGGGTATATATTTAAATGTTTATTAAAAAAAATCTGTTTTTAAGTCGACAGGTGCTATATGACCTGTCCGGGTTGAAATTTACAATTTAGCAATTTTTTTATTACTAAAGTATAATCATTCCTCCCGATAGATACCCCGATAAATGCGGGATTTATAACGGAATTTTTAACTTGTGTGTCCAAATTAAATCTAAAATAGTAATTCTCTTTGGTCAGGCAACTGCCTAATGTTTCATGTGGAACATAAATAAAAAAAAAGCTCTTCGGTATTTTTTATGGATAAAAAAATATGGTAACCGTTCACAGCTTATTA
>CAZZDX010000326.1:0-3311 GCA_964653185.1 uncultured Bacteroidales bacterium | reverse complement strand
TTACGCATTACAATTTCTCCACGCACTGCAATGTTATTTTTGCATTTTGGTATTAACTATATTAAATTAAATGGGAAGAATATTAGCTATAGATTATGGACAAAAAAGAGTAGGTCTTGCTGTTACTGATAAATTACAGATCATAGCAACGGTCCTGACAACAGTTTCTTCAAGAGATATAATTTCTTATTTAAAAAATTATGTATCAAAAGAAAAAGTAGATACATTTGTTGTCGGAGAACCTAAAACAATGAGATATGAAGATTCTGAATCTGTAAAGTTTATAAACCCTTTTGTAAAAGTATTAAAAAAAACATTTCCTGATATACCTGTTGAAAGATTTGATGAACGATTTACTTCAAAAATTGCTTCACAAACAATAGCTCATTCAGGACTAAAAAAAAAATACAGACAAAATAAAGCTTTAATTGACGGTATTAGTGCTACTTTAATTTTACAATCATATTTAGAATCAAAAAATGACAATTAATTATGTTTTTACCTGTTACAGCATACGGACATCCTGTATTAAGAAAACTTGCAAAAGAAATTGATAAGGAATATCCAAAGCTTAATGAACTTATTGATGATATGTTTGATACAATGAGTTTATCTTCCGGAGTTGGATTGTCAGCACCACAAATAAATTTATCAATACGTTTATTTGTCATAGATGCTGCACCTTTTGCAAATAAATATCCAAGTGCAAAGGACTTTAAAAGAATATTTATCAATGCAAAAAAGATTGAAGAAAAAGGAAATGAATGGTTATTTAAAGAAGGATGCTTAAGTATTCCCGGTATTAATGAAGAAATTTCACGAAAATCAAATATTCGTATGCAATATTATGATGAAAATTTCAAATTTCATGATGAAAATTTTGACGGACTTCCTGCACGTATCATACAACATGAATATGACCATACACAAGGAATTCTGTTTGTTGACCGACTTAGTACGCTCAAAAAAATGCTTATTAGAAAGAAATTAAATGGTATTTCAAAAGGCATTGTTGATGTATCTTACAAAATGATATTTCCTTTAAAGAAAAAAAAATATAAATAAAACAAAAAAATAAAAAGCAAAAGGTAAAAATTTAAAAATGAAACTAATTTTGGTGACTTTGCATAATTTTTAGAAATTTAAAAAAATGTTGTAATATTGTAATAAATATATATGTAACAAAACAAAATATAAAAATATGAAAAATATAAAATTTCTCTCTTTTGTAATAGTGTTATCATTAACACTATTTGCTTGTAACTCTGCTAAAAAAAAGAAAATAGATAAAATTCAGTCAAATGAAAAAGAGTTATTTTCTGATACTGTTAAAATAATTAACAAAGAGAAAATAGCAGAGATAATAAAAGAATATGAGGATTTTGCTAAAAAATATCCTAAAGACACTATTGCTCCTGCTTATTTATTCAAAGCTGCTAATCTGTCAATGAATTTTTCTAACCCTGATAAAGCTATTAAATTATTTGATAAAATTTTAAATGATTATTCTGATTATAAAAAAGTTCCCGAAGTGTTGTTTTTAAAAGCATTTGTTTATGAAAACAATCTAAAAGATTTAGCTAAAGCTAATAAAATATACAATGAATTTTTATCAAAATACCCAAAACATGTATTAGCTGAATCTGCAAGAATATCAATTTCTAATCTTGGTAAGAGTCCTGAACAAATTATTAAAGAAATAGAAGAAAAAAACCTTGATACCATTAGACCTGAATCAACAGTATCGGTAAAAAAAATGAATTAAGGGGACTTCTATTAATTCATTCACATCAAGATTTTCAGAGTTTTCCATAGACGAGGAAGATTTTTAAAGCACTATCGGGATAATGCAAGAAAATCTGAAGAAGTATATGGGAAACTCTGAAAACCCAAAGGGAACAAATATAATAAACAATCTGACTTCGACAAAATATTTCTTAATAGCTATGGCTATTAAGAAATATTTATGTCTCGCATCTTATTCATTATATTTGTTTCTTGAAAGAAATGAATTAATAGAAGTCCCCTTAATTTCTAAACTCTTGTTTAAGAAAAACTTTTAATTCGTTTGGTTTAATATTTGTTGTTAATTTGCCACTTTTAGTATATGAAATTTGCCCTGTCTGTTCAGAAACCACAATTGTAATTGCATCTGATTGTTCAGTAATGCCAAGAGCTGCACGATGCCGTAATCCAAGATTGACAGGAAAATCTGTTCTTTCTGTGGATGGAAGAATACATCTTGCTGCTTTTATTCTACCTTTGCCAATTATTATAGCTCCATCATGCAAAGGACTATTCTTAAAGAAAATATTCTTAATCAATAATTTTGATATTTTAGCATCAATAATTTCACCTGTTTTAATATACATTTCAAGTTCATTTTGTTTTATAATAACAATAAGTGCACCTACATTTTTATTAGCCATTTCTTCGCAAGAATCTACAATAGCATTTATGTTAAGTAATAAAAATTTGCTGGCTTTCCATTTTGAAAATAAAAATCTTAAAGGCATTTTTTTAGAAAAATTAGGAGTGCCTAATAAGAGCAGAAATCTTCTAATCTCTTGCTGAAATACAATGATAAGAGCTATTACACCAACGCCGACAAAGCCACCAAGTATCTCACTAAGCATTTCCATTTTTAAGGCATCTACGAACTTCCATAACAAATAAAAAGCAACAATACCTATAAAGATATTTATTGCAACAGTGCCTTTTATCAATTTGTATAACTCGTATAAAAGAAATGCAACCAATAAAATATCAACAATGTCTATAATACGTATAGGTATAAATAATTCTATCATATAAGTAAAGATAATAAAAAGTTCAAAAATACAAATATATTTTTATTTGTAATTGTTCACAAGTTGTTTTATTTAAACAATATTAAGCATTTTATATATTGCTACAAAAAAATGACTAAAATACTTAAAATGAACTAAAATGCCTAAAATAAAAAAATGTAATAACCTTTTATTTATACATTTATTATGTTCAGGAACTTATAATTTGTATTATTCGTAAATTAAATTATATGTTATTATCATTAGTTCCCCGCTCTAAAGAGCGGTGAACAAAAATTTACCTGTTTCTCTCTCAAAATTTGGGAAATTTTATTTTAAATTAATAAAATTTCCCAAATTTTGAGAGGCAAGGTTTGCTTCTTTTCAAGTCCCCGCCTTAAAAGGCGGGGCTAATAATATATGTTTTCCAAAAAATTATGAACTTAACGATAAGACAACTGCCTGACCCGTATTTATCCCTTAGGTTTGCAAATTAAATTTTAATAAATAATTATGATGATG
>CAZZDX010000325.1:0-3322 GCA_964653185.1 uncultured Bacteroidales bacterium | reverse complement strand
TATACAAGTTATTAACAATCAATTGTTTATAACTTTACGAACAGACACTAATTAATTTAATTAATTATAAAAAAATAGGATTTTCGCCAGATACATTTTTTAATCCAATAAATGCTGAATATTTTTGTGCTGTTAGAGATTCTGATAAAAAATGGTATTTTATATCTAAAGATAGTTTAAATGAAAAATTACTTTACGATTTTGATGTTTCCGAAAATTCCACTTTATTTATTGACAATCCTTGGGGATGTGGCATGACGGAAGTATATATTGATTCTGTTGATTCTGTTGAAATTAATGGCACTTATAGAAAAAGAATAAATACTAGTTCTCCATCGGGAGGATTCTCAGAACAATGGATTGAAGGTATAGGATGTAACAATGGATTATTTTACTCTGGTTATTATATATTTGATTACGGTTATCAGTTATTATGCTTTCATTATAATGATTTGCTTTATTATTTAAATTCCCCAAATGATGAATGTTTTTATATTACCACTAATATTAATGATAAAAATATTTTATTAGATAATATTTTAGTTTACCCAAATCCAGTTAAAAGTACTCTCATCATTAATAATAACAAAAATCTTTTTATCCAGAAAATAGAGATTACTAATATTTTAGGAGAGATAATAAAATATGAAAAATATAATTTGCAAAATGTAATATTTATTGATTTTAGTAAGTATAATAAAGGTATTTATTTCATTAAGATTTATAATAATGAAAAATTAATATTAAATAAAATAATTAAAATATAAAATTATGAAAAATTTTGTTTTTTTAATACTTCTTTTTGCTTATATAAACAGTGGGGCACAAAGTAATTTTGTTGATTTTGATTGCAATGTAGATACTACTGGTTATTGTAAATTATTTACAAAAAGTTCGCAAGAATGTTATAATACTGTAAATTATATCCCAGATGAGTTTACTGATATTAAATATGTAAAGGTAAATATTCATTTTATGCTCCTTGAAGAAGGAACTACCGGATATCCAGGTAATTTCACTGAAACATACGATGGAGTTGACATAAATAATAATTATAATGGCTATGACTATGCAAATGATTTAATTGACATGGCAAATTATAGATTATCACTTAATCAGCAAATGAATTTACCCCCAGAAAATAATACTTCTGTGTTAGAAAAAAAATATAGATATATTTTAGATGCAGTATATTTTCATAGGAATAATAGCTATTATTATTTCCCATCATATCCAATGGGCTTGTATGGTGAAAATAAAGGTGCTGTTGTAAATGTTTTTTTTAATAATGCAGACGGAAATTCCGGAGGTGGGCATGCAAATATGTCTGGTGATAGATATACTGAAATAAAGGGAGCATGGGAAGGCTATTCTTTTGTTTTAAACGATCCTAATTATTCTCTTGATGATAATCTTTGGGTAGTAGCTTTTACTATTAATCATGAAATAGGACATAATTTAGGCTTACTTCATACTATTCGGTTTAGTAGTGGACCGTGTTGTAATACTTGCGACGATGGGTGTGATGATACTCCTATAAGACAGGAAATGTTAAATCTTGGTTTTGATCCTTGCTGTGGTTGGGGTGGAGGTAGTATAAGTACATGTAGCAATAATATGATGGATTATAGTGGTTCGGGAGCATTAACACCGTGTCAATTAGGTAAAATCCATTATACTTTAATGTATAGTATGGAAAATTATTTAATAAAAGATTATTGTAACTATGATTTAAATCAAACAATTTATATTTCAGAACCAAATATTGTTTGGAATAGCTCTAAAAATTTATTAGGTAATTTAATAATAGAAGAATCGGCTTCACTAACTATAAAATGTAAAATCTCATTACCACAAAATGGTAGAGTTATTGTAAAACCAGGAGCTAAATTAGTAATTGATGGCGGAATAATTACAAATTCCTGTGGAGATATGTGGCAAGGCATTGAACTTTGGGGCAACAAAAACGAATCTCAATATACTTCCGGCGCACAAGGCAAAATAATCCTTAAAAACGGTGCAGTAATTGAAAATTCTATAGATGCTATTAAAACTATCAAAACTGATAACGGTGTAAATGACTTGACTTATACAGGCGGAATCATACAAGCCAATGATGCTATATTCAAAAACAATAAAAATGGAATATGGTTTGGTCCTTATCATAATTCTCATCCTTATACAGGAGCACCAATGTCTAATGCAGGTCATATAAAAAACTGCACATTTGAAACTACAGAAGATTATATTGATATATCAAACCCACCTTATGAATTTATTGGATTATATGATGTTGACGGAATAAGTATTTATGGTAATACATTCAGAAATACTAATACTGATTATACAGGAAATGGAATAATGAGTTATGATGCAAATTATAATGTTAAACCATTATGCATTTCTCCTCTGTACCCATGCACAGAGTTCCAGCCAAATATTTTTGAAAATCTGCATTATGCAATTTATGCCAATAATTCAAATAATTTCATTCCGGTAACAATTAATGGAAATAATTTTGATAATAATTTTAGAAGTATAACTTTAAGAAATATAAATAATGCTACTGTTACTGAAAATAATTTAAAATTTAATACTTTTTTTGGCTAAACCAATTTTTTTTATTATATTTACACTTTTTTTATTGACCATTTTTTTTTATATCTTTTTTTTTTAACTTTAAAACCATAAAATTATGTTGAGACATAGCGAAATTCCGATTTTCTCGGGAAAACCAAAAATACTTTTAACACTGCTTTTTGCTGTAATTGTGCAGTTTTCTTTTGGGCAAAATGAATGGGCACCAATAAATGCTGTTTGGTATTATGGGTTGAAGGAAAGCCCTGCTGTAAGTGTTGCAGAAGGATATTTAAAATTTGAAGTTGAAAAAGATACCTTAGTATTAGGTAAAATATGTAAAAAAATTAAAAAGACTTTAGTAAGATCAAATGGAAGTATTTTTGATAAAGGTTATGAGTTGATGTACTCTGATAGTAACAAAGTATATCATCTATTAAACAATCATTTTTATACATTATATGATTTTAATGCAACACAAGGACAATCTTGGATTACAAGAATACCCTACGAAATGTATGGCTGGCTTTTAACATCAGATTCTTTGAGAATTATAAAAGTAGATTCTGTAAAAACATTGGTAATAGATACTGACACTTTTAAATTATCATATACAAGCACTTATAAACTTGACACAACGTATATAGATGATTGGTTTTTTGAAAAACCGATTATTGAAAAAATTGGAGGCATGAGTTTCATGTTTCTTTTTTATTCTCTTTGTGAAGCAGATGTACCTTATTTA
>CAZZDX010000324.1:0-3420 GCA_964653185.1 uncultured Bacteroidales bacterium | reverse complement strand
TAATATTTTTCCCCTTCGGGGAAATTCAATAATCAAAAAAAGTGTAAACTACTTTATATACGGTTTTGAAAAATGCCAAGAAATAAATAAAAAAAGTCATTCGCCTAAAACAAATGACTTTTTATGATTTTTTATTTTTTATCCGCCTTAGTAACAGATTATTCAATATTTAATTTTTTCTTTACCAAAGGCAAAATATCATCACTTGGTTCAGAATATAATATGGTCCCGGTTCCTGTATCAAAGATATAAGTATATTTATTTTCTTTAGCCACTTCTTGTATAGATTTTTTAGCTTTATCAATAATAGGCGATAAAAGTTCATTTTCTTTATCTTGCAGGTCTTTTTGTGCTGATGTTTGAAAAGTTTGCAATCTGGTTTGCATATTTTGCAATTCTTCTTGTTTTGTTTGTTTTATCAGGTCAGTCATTGTTGATTGATTTGTTTGGAAGTCCTGATATTTAACAGTAAGTTCATTTTGCATTGCCTCAAATTGATCTTGCAAGGTTTTAGCATATTCCTGTAGTTTTACCTGAGCAGAATCTTTGCCTGGCATTAAATCAAGTAATACATTAGAATCTATATGCCCAAATTTTTGCTTGTTTTGTGCATTTAGTATTAAAGAGCAACTTACAAATAATGCTAATAAAACAGTAATTTTATATATTTTTTTCATTATTGATTAATATTTAATTTGTTAAAAAATTTAATTAAGTTGCAAATGTATAAAAAAATAATAAAACAAAAATATATTTTAAAAAAAATTTGAATATATTTAATTATGTTATAACTTTGCAAATTGTTATGTTGAGCATTAATTATGAAAGATTTAAGTATCTTAATTTCAGGTATTGAACATAAAGTTGTAAAATTATTAGACCAACAAATAAATATTGAATCTGAAAATTTTAAACTTTTAAATAAAAAAAAAGAATTATTAGATATAATTGAAAAACAAAAAATAAATCTGAAACATTTAGAAGAGAAAAGCAAAATACTTAAAATTATAAAGACCTTTGAAACAAACAAAGAGACAAAAGATGCTAAACTTAAAATAAATGAACTTGTGCGGGAAATTGACAAGTGTATAGCTTTTTTAAACATATAGACATTAATGGATAATCAAACTATAAAAATAACTCTAAAAATTGCTGACAGACATCATAAAATGACTGTTGAGCGTGACCAAGAAGAGCAATATAGAAAAGCAGAAAAACAAATTGATAAAAATATTAAAAAATATGCTAAGAATTTTGCATATAAAGACAATCAGGATTTATTGTCAATGGTTGTTCTGGAAGAAACTATTAATAATCTAAACTATAAAAGTAATACTTTTGATAAAGAAAACAAAATGGTTGAAAAACTTATAGAAATAGATGAAGTTTTATCAAATCATATTGAAAAACAAAATAATCGTTCTTTGAAAATACAGAATTAAATTTTTTTAAAATTATAGCCCGCATTAATTCAAAGCACAAGTTTATTAAACTTAACATTATAAATATTAGAGTTTAAAGCTCATAAGTTTGTAGGACAGGCCTCACTTCCTATATAGGAATTCTCTTTAAGAGACAGTGGACGTTCGAAAAATTTGGCAACTCTATCAGTGTTAGTCAGAGGTTTATATAGACCTATTGAATTAATTGCGGGTTATTTATTTTTAATTTTTATTAATCTTCCTTAAATTTTTTAAGGACTAAAACTAATATAAAATGAATATAATAACTATTATTGAACTAATTACAGCTCTAGTTGTTGGCTTTTTGATAGCCGTTGTTTTTTTAAAAAAAGCAATAGAAAAAAAAAGCCAGCATATTTTAGAAAGAGCAAAGGAACAAGCTGAAATTTTAAAAAAGGATAAGATAATACAAGCTAAAGAAAAATTTTTTCAGCTAAAAGCAGAACACGAAAATCTTATTAATAAAAAAAATTATGACATCCAATTAAATTCTAATCGGCTCAGGCAAAAAGAAATCGGCTTTTCTCAAAAAATGGAAAACTTGCAACGAAAACAAAAAGAATTAGATGTTATAAGAATAAATCTTAACAATCAACTTGAAGTTGTAAATAATAAGCAAATTGAACTTGAAAAAGCTCATAAACAACAGGTTAAACAATTAGAAATTATTACAGGATTATCTGCTGCTGAAGCAAAATCTCAACTGGCAAAGTCATTAGAAGAAGAAGCTAAAGTTGAAGCAATATCACAAATTCAGGATATTATTGAAGAAACAAAATTGACAGCTAATTTAAAAGCAAAAAAAATTATTATAGAGACCATTCAAAGGACCGCTACTGAAAATTCTATAGAAAATACTGTATCTGTATTTAACATTGAAGATGATGAAATGAAAGGACGGATAATAGGTAGAGAAGGACGAAATATAAGAGCTTTTGAATCAGCAACAGGTGTAGAAGTTGTTGTTGACGATACACCAGGGTCTATTATATTATCAGGATTTGATCCTATAAGAAGAGAAATAGCACGGTTATCATTACATAAACTTGTTACTGACGGACGAATACACCCGGCACGAATTGAAGAGATAGTTGCAAAGACAAAAAACCAAATAGATCAGGAAATTATAGAAGTAGGGAAAAGAACTTGTATAGACCTTGGAATTCATGGAATACATCATGAGTTGGTTCGTTTAATAGGCAAAATGAAATATCGTTCATCTTATGGACAAAATTTACTTCAACATTCAAGAGAAACAGCTAATTTATGTGCTACTATGGCAGCAGAATTAGGACTAAACGCTAAACTTGTTAAAAGAGCCGGACTATTACATGATATAGGTAAAGTTCCTGATAATGAATCAGAACTTCCACATGCCATTCTTGGGATGAACCTTGCAGAAAAGTATAAAGAAAGTCCAGAAGTATGCAATGCTATTGGCTCACACCACGATGAAATAGAAATGACAAGCATTATATCACCTGTAGTCCAAGCATGCGATGCTATATCAGGAGCAAGACCAGGTGCCAGACGCGAAGTGGTGGGAACTTATATCAAACGACTAAAGGATTTGGAAGAATTAGCACTGTCATATCCGGGAGTAGTTAAGACATACGCTATACAAGCCGGTAGAGAACTTCGTGTTATTGTCGGAAGTGAAAATGTATCAGATGCAGAAGCTAAGCAATTGGCTTATGATATATCACACAGAATACAAAATGAAATGACATATCCGGGACAAATTAAAGTTACTGTTATAAGAGAAATACGTGCTATAAGCTATGCTAAATAGAGTTTGTTTGTAATATCGGCAATTTTTGAAATAATTGATTTCAGAACAAGGATTAACGATTTTAGAACACTGATTTACAGGTACTTCTAAAATCAAAAATCGTTAATCTTTATTCTTTATTCTTAAATCAAAAAAATAGTTACTTTATGAACAAGCACTAAATAG
>CAZZDX010000323.1:0-3435 GCA_964653185.1 uncultured Bacteroidales bacterium | reverse complement strand
ACCAAAAGAAAATAATATTAATCTTTTTTCAGAGTATAATAGCACTAATGATACTGTTAATAAAAATAAAAATGATAATATAAAAAATAAACTTTTTAATATTGATTTTAATAGTTGGGATTTATCTTTTGGTTATGCTGAACGAATAAAAAAAAGCAGATGGTTTATAGGAGCAGGTGGTGGATTTGCCTTTGTGGCTTTTGCGGATATATTATTTGGATGGGAAGAATGCCCTTATTATAGTATTGGTTATGTGATTGACAGTGGCTGGATTTTTAGAAATTATAGCTTAAAAGAATCACTACATAATGCTAATGCACTTTGTCACCTTAGAGGTTTTGTGATTTTTTTAAAATCCAATCATTTTATATTAGAAACAGGGATACGAGCATCAGTAAATGATATCCAAGGATCTGAGGACGAATATTTCATTCCAGGTTATTATGTTATGCCAATGTTTGGATGGCGTAATTTTAAGACAGGAATATTAATAGATAATTTACTAATTGGTGCAATTTACTTTGCCCCTTTTATTAGAATAACTTTATAATATAAAAAAATATAAAACTAAGCTATTTAAAAAAATTATTATGAAAAATGTTAATTTATTATTTATAATCCTTTGTTTATTTGTCCATTTTAAAATATCAGCTCAAGACACAATATATGAAGAAAATACTATTAGAATTGTTAGAACAAAAAAAATAAAATGAAAATTATTGCAACACTTATATTATTTACGATTATCAATTGTTCCATATTTGGACAATTGAAAACCAATATAATACCGGAAGAAAATAATATTAATCTTTTTTCTGAGTATAATAGCACTAATGATACTATTAATAAAAATAATAATATAAAAGACAAACTATTCTGTGTTGATATTAATTATGTGGGTATATCTCTTGCTTATGCTCATAGAATAAAAAAAAGTAAATGGTTTATTGGTGGAGGCACAGGAATAGGATCTAGTGAATCTTTTTTTGGTATTTCTTTTTATCCATTTCTTAGTTACATAGTATCTATTTACAATCGGAAAGTAGAATTTCTGCCTGCTAATGATATGGTTCATCTTGAATGTTTTGTAATTAATTTACCGTCTAAACATTTAATGTTAGAAACAGGGGTCCGAGGATCAGTAAAAATGACATGGAATATTGAAGATGGTATATCTCTTTTTGGAGCTTACTACGTTAAGCCAATGTTTGGATGGCGTAATTTTATGATAGGACCATTAATAGAAGTTTTAATTTATTATCCTTTAACAATTTATTTTACTCCTTTATTTAGATTTAATTTTAAATTAAAAACATAAAAATTAATTAATTATGAAAAATAAAATTGTATTGACTTTAATAATTTTAATTTACTTATTTATTTCATTTAAAATATTTGCTCAAACAGATATAATTATTGTAACAAACCCAACAATACCAGATACTATTGATATAGATGAAGCAGCAGAAACAGATACTATATATGAAGGTGATGATACTGTGTCAATCAGAGGAGGATGTCCTGATTGTTACTGGGCAACTAACTGTAAGAAGCCCGAACCAAAACATCTTTCTGACAAACTTGTTAAATTTCATAAAAACAGTCATTATAGTAGTACTTTCCCTCATTTTGATCATTGGTCCGGAATAAGGAAATTTAAATCTGGTCCTCCTTTCCGGATTCTTCGCTTTAATGCCTTGTTTCATAAAAGTTGTATTTATACTGGACTTTCCAGCCAATCTTCATGGAATAAATTAACTAAAATTTATTCTGAACAATGTCAAGGTAAGAATTATTATCTTACTTTAGGCTGGAGATATAATCCTAATGTAATACCACCGGGAGCAAGTGAACCCGGTGCAATTGAACTTGGATTATATTCTCATATTGACCATAGAGACGAATCCCCTTGTAACGATGATGAAAAAGGAAGAGAATCAATATCTTTAGAAAAGTACATTACCAAAAATGAGCTTGAAGCATGCGGTGAGGGTTGTTATATAGGACCAACTGTTGAATTGGTTTTTTATAAATAAGGGATTTTTTGTAAGAGCAGGTAATAGAGGCGTGGCAATCAGAAGAGATTTTTCAAAAGAAACTTGTCTTCTGTGTTATGATCCTGGAAAAACAAAAATGAAAAAAAGTGGCTTTTTTGGTGGTACTGAAAAAACTCCTCATGAAATGGAAATTTGGGTAGATGAAATTTATGCAGATTATGAACCTACATGGTGGACACACACATCATATAAAGGTTTTTCCCGTAGCGAATGGTATGATGGTGATATACAAACTATTGCTGCTTCAGAAAAAATAGAACTAAATCTACCTATAACATATCCTCCATCAGCAAATTTGTTGGATGGTCAGTCATTTATTAATTTTTACTCGGGTTGTGATATTACTTTTATTACTCCTGTTTTAGAACCTCCTTATGATCCTATTACTAGTCTAATAAATGAGTTTTATGGAGAAGGTATAGATGTTGAAGTTGGTGCTGAAGTAGAGCATATACCCGGTAATACCGGTACAAATACAGGAGAAGTGTTTGTTTATACCTGTCCGGATGAAAGTAAAATGTTATTTTGTGAAGGGAATAGTGATACGACTGATACAACACATTATTTACCTAAAGAAAAACCAAAACCAGATAGTTTTAAAGAAATCTTTGAATCCCACCCAAACCCTTTTGATAACTCAACACAAATAATATTTAGCATAGAAGAAACAAATAGTGTGAGATTATACATAACCAATATTTATGGAATAGAGGTATTGGAATTAGTTAACAAAGAACTTTCAAAAGGCATTCATAATGTAAATATCAAGGGCTCTGCCCTGGCTTCCGGCATTTATTACTGCATTTTGGAAACAAAAGATATTAGAAAACATATTAAGTTGGTGAAGATGTAAAATTGTATATTTTGGGTAGAATTTAAACCTGATTTTACAGGGCATAATTTAGCATAAAAAATTATGAACTTAAAAACCGTCAGACAATTCAATGGTTTAAAATATATAACTTTATATACAGGCATTAATTATATACCGGCAGGAATGAATAATTTATAGAATAATACATCATTTGTTCAGTAAAATTTTCAGGATATATAATTTTAACATCTGTAATTTTATTATTTTTGAAAACAGGTATTAATTGTGGATTTATAAATATGCTATAAGGAGCTATATTTAATTTTTCAAGTGTTAGTAATCCTTATACAGGAGTAGGTGCAGCAGCAAAAAATTCAGCCATACTTGGAGGCAAAGATCACTCAATAGATACTCTGGCTGAAAATTCAGGAATATTTTGCGGGAGAAATAATACTATATCCGTCTCACCAACGCAAGATAATCCAATACAAACAGTTATTATAGGAGGAGAAAATATTACAGCAACAGAACCAAATACTGTTTATGTGCCTGATTTAATAGCCA
>CAZZDX010000322.1:0-3457 GCA_964653185.1 uncultured Bacteroidales bacterium | reverse complement strand
TTAAATACAACCACAGGACCTGCGGCAGATATTTTTTTGGTAAAATACAATAGTTATAAGCAAGGCAAGAAGACAGAAATAACATCAGCAAAATATGAAACAAAAATTGTCTAATAAAATATATCACCATTTAATATGTAGCAGAATTCGTTCTCCATAGAGTTGGACAATCATACTCTACAAGTTATCCTCCATTTAATATGTAGCAGAATTCGTTCTCCATAGAGGTTAATTACTTTGCAATTAATAGAATTATTAATAATTAAAATTTAAAAAAAATGAAAAAAATTGTTTTAGCTTTAACAGTATTTTTGATGTTATCACAAATATCAAAATCGCAGAATTTTACTGATAATTTTAGCGATGGAAATCATTTGGGATGGTTTGATTTAATGTATAATGGTGCTAATTCCTGGCAGGTAGAAAGTGGCGAATTGCATGTTGCTTATAATATAGCAGATGAAATACCTGCAATTCTTTTATCTCCTGTTGGTGCAGTTTCTGATTTTACTTTTGAAATGATGGTAGGGAAAAATGTGTCTGGTGATTGGTGTAATGAAGCAGGTATGGGGAGATTTTCAGATGTAGATGGTCGTTGTATTCAATGGCGTATTGACATTGAGGAAGAAATTCTTGAACTTACTTACAATGATGGTAGTGGAAACGTTGAGTTGTTTTCAGAAACAATTACTTTGGGAACACAACTTTATCCGATGAAACTTCAGGTAAGTGGAGATGCACCTACTCTTACTGTAACCGCATGGTGGGATGGAGTTCAAAAATGGTCAGGAGATATTACAGGGGCAAGCGAAGCTCTTGCTCAAGGTCAATTAGCATTGGTTGTTTCTAATCATGCAAGTCAAGAAGTATCTGTATGGTTTGATGACATTTCTATTACATATGATGCCTATATGTCAAGTTTTCCTGATAATTTTAGCGATGGAAATTATTTAGGATGGTTTGATTTAATGTATAATGGTGCTAATTCCTGGCAGGTAGAAAGTGGCGAATTGCATGTTGCTTATAATATAGCAGATGAAATACCTGCAATTCTTTTATCTCCTGTTGGTGCAGTTTCTGATTTTACTTTTGAAATGATGGTAGGGAAAAATGTGTCTGGTGATTGGTGTAATGAAGCAGGTATGGGGAGATTTTCAGATGTAGATGGTCGTTGTATTCAATGGCGTATTGACATTGAGGAAGAAATTCTTGAACTTACTTACAATGATGGTAGTGGAAACGTTGAGTTGTTTTCAGAAACAATTACTTTGGGAACACAACTTTATCCGATGAAACTTCAGGTAAGTGGAGATGCACCTACTCTTACTGTAACCGCATGGTGGGATGGAGTTCAAAAATGGTCAGGAGATATTACAGGGGCAAGCGAAGCTCTTGCTCAAGGTCAATTAGCATTGGTTGTTTCTAATCATGCAAGTCAAGAAGTATCTGTATGGTTTGATGACATTTCTATTACATATGATAATTATGTTTCTATATCAGAATTATTAAACGCAAATACAATAATTAATGTTTTTCCTAATCCAACACAAGATATATTATCAGTAACTTTACAAAATAAAAATATTCAAAATATAGATGTGGAGGTTTATAATATAGATGGGAAATTAGTATTGATGAAAAAGTTTAATTGTAGTTCATTTCAAATAAATACATCAAATCTTAAAAGTGGAAGTTATATTGTAAATTTTAAAGATATTAATGGTTATTTATTGACTTCAAAAAAAATGATAAAACAATAAAGCCCAGCTTATAACACGCAATATAGCAAAAAGCGGTGAAGTGATTAATTGAAGCGGGTTTAACTCGCTTCAACTTCATTTCTGCTTGATAGCGTATCACTCGTAATCGCTTCATGCCATATTGCCAACGTTCCGGCACACCAGTTTGGGCAAGAAGCGGAATTTCACCTTCAACCAACAATAATTATGGTAAAAGTGTTACTGTTGATAATTTTGGGAATGTATTTTTAACAGGAAATTTTCAAAGCGCAACTATTACTTTTGGTACAGTTTTATTAAGTAATACAATTTCCCCTAGTTCAGACATATATGTTGTTAAATACGATAAGGATGGAGCTGTTATATGGGCTGAAAGTTATGGTGGGAACAAAGAAGAAGAAGCCAACAATATAGCTATGGACAACAATTGGAATTTATACCTTTGCGGTAGTTTTAATAGTAATAGTATAATATTAGATGCAATTACTTTAACAAATACCAGCCAGGCTCCACAAGATCAATATGATATGTTTGTTGGGAAACTGGTAAATAATATAAAAACATCTTTTGTTCCAACAGATGTGCTTTGCTATGGCGGCAATGATGGAGCAATAGATTTAACTGTATTGGGAGGAAATTTTCCTTATGACTATAATTGGTCCAATGATTCTATTACTCAAGATATAAATAATCTTATAGCAGGAACTTATATAGTTACTGTTATTGATGCTAATGGTTGTGATAAAATAGATTCAGCAACAATAAATCAACCTCTGGAATTAATAATTACTGTTGATTCAACAACAGATGTGCTTTGTTATGGCGGCAATAATGGAGCTGTTAATATTTCTGTTAGTGGTGGAACATCTGATTATATATATCTCTGGTCTAATGATTCTACAACTCAGGATATAAATAATATTGTGGCAGGCACTTATTATGTTACTGTTACCGATGATCACGGTTGTATTAAAATAGATTCGGCAACAATAAATCAACCCGCAGAAATAATCCCTGACTTTGTAGTTACAGATGTAAGCTGTTATGAAGGCAATGATGGAGCTATTAACCTGACACCATCAGGAGGAGCACCACCTTACTTATATAACTGGTCTAATAGTGCTACAACACAGGATATAAATAATCTTGTGGCAGACACTTATATAGTTACGATTACTGATAGCCTAGGTTGTACTAAAACAGATTCAGTAATTGTGAATCAACCTACAGAATTAACAATTACTGTTGATTCAACAATTGATGTGCTTTGTTATGACGGCAATGACGGTGCTGTTAATATTTCTGTTAGTGGTGGAACATCTGATTATATATATCTCTGGTCTAATGATTCTACTACTCAGGATATAGATAATCTTGTGGCAGGAACTTATTATGTTACTGTTACTGATGATCACGGTTGTATTAAAATAGATTCAACAACAATAAATCAACCCACAGAATTAACAATTACTGTTGATTCAACAATTGATGTGCTTTGTTATGGCGGCAATGACGGTGCTGTTAATATTTCTGTTAGTGGTGGAACATCTGATTATATATATCTCTGGTCTAATGATTCTACTACTCAGGATATAGATAATCTTGTGGCAGGAACTTATTATGTTACTGTTACTGATGATCACGGTTGTATTAAAATAGATTCGGCAACAATAAATGAACCTGCAGAAATAATTCCTGACTTTGTAGTTACAGGTATA
>CAZZDX010000321.1:0-3486 GCA_964653185.1 uncultured Bacteroidales bacterium | reverse complement strand
AAATATTTTTTACTATTTGCATTTTGCAATTTGCAGTTTGCATTTCTGCATTCTCACAAAACCTGGTGCCTAACCCGAGCTTTGAAATATTTGATACTTGCCCGAATGGCTCTTCGCAAAGCACTTATGCTCAAGGATGGACAATAAATATAAATTCAACAGAATATTATCACGCTTGTAGTAGTAGTCCTTGGTTTTCAACTCCAAATGCTAGTGCTGGTTACCAGT
The DNA here is from genome assembly GCA_964653185.1 of uncultured Bacteroidales bacterium. GTDB lineage: Bacteria > Bacteroidota > Bacteroidia > Bacteroidales > CAZZDX01 > CAZZDX01. Next base: position 3,258 of record CAZZDX010000321.1, on the reverse strand, counting down.
GCCCCGCTAATGGTAATGGTTATTGTGGTATATATTGTTATCATTCATCTAATCCTGCTGGTGGTCAGGAATATCTGGGAACACAATTATTAAGCCCACTTATAGTTGGGCAAAAATATTATTTAAGTTTTAAGGTTTCTCTTGCTAACTTATTTAATTGTGGCGTTGATAAATTAGGCGCTGTATTCACCAATGTATTTTATGGTGCTACAGCAATACCATACGCGGCTTCCAACCTAACGGGCCTTAAAATTTATTCTTCAGCGATTATTACCGACACAGCCAATTGGGTTACCATCAGAGCTACATTCTATCCAGATAGTACTTACAATTATGTTCTCTTTGGCAATTTAGCTGATACAAATAATTTTAATAATTTCATTTGTTTCGATACCTCAGGTCATAAGTATTCTTACTATTACATTGACGATGTGTGTATTTCTACTGATTCGATTACTTGCGAAATTCCTGATGGACCAAATGTATGTGATAGTACAGTAACTATTTTAGAAACAAATCTTACAAAAGAAAAAACATCTTTTTATCCAAATCCAACTATTAATAAAATACTAATTGACCTACCGTATTTTCAAAAAGCAACCGTCAAAATCTACAACTCATTCGGGCTATTACTTTTTGATAACAGTTTTTCAGAAAAAAATATTATTATTGATTTATCCTCTTACCCGGATGGAATATATTTAATACAGGTACAACAGGACAACCAATTCTTTAATAAAAAAATCACAGTAATCAAATAAATTTCTATAATAGTTTAACAATTAAAATCAAAAAAAATGAAACACAGAAAAGTAACAACCAAAAAAATGCTGCTTGCTTTAATCATAGCATTAACAGCAGCAAACGGACTATTTGCACAAGGTAATAGTCAAAATAACAGCAATGGACTTTGGTATGCTAAGGATGGGGATACTGTTGCTACTAACAGGGAAGTGCTTATTACCAAAAACTTGAAAGTGCAAGGCAATGTTACCGCGGATAGCGCACACTATCGTACAATTGTAGTTGGCGATAGTTCACTTTGGATTGGTGCCCCACCCCAACAAGATCAAATCGGCTTATCTGATAATATTCAATCAAACAATGGTGTTATCAATTTTGGCAACACCGATTTCCCCTTCTCCAACATCAAAGTCGGCATCGGCACTACAAATCCCACTGAAAAACTTCATATTAAAGATGGTTCCATATATGTTGAGGGAGAAGGACAGGGAATAATTGTAAATGAAGGAGGACATAAAAGAATAGGATTGATGAAATATTATGGCCGTGAGGCAGGTATATGGAGAGTCATTAATCAGGATTTTGAAATCGGACGGTTAGATGTTCCCTCTTTGCCAGGTACTCCTACCACTTTTACTACTGATTTATATGTTGCAGGAAATGGTTTTGTGGGTATTAATACCACTAACCAACTGATATTTGTTTTATAACGATAAAAAAAAAAGTTAAAAATTTTGTGAGAATTAAAATTATTTGTATATTAGCCAATTCAATTTTTTTAATATGAAAACCTTCCTGAAAATATTTTTTACTATTCTCATTTTGCATTTTGCATTTTGTATTTCTGTATTCTCACAAAACCTGGTGCCTAACCCGAGCTTTGAGGAATATAGTAATTGCCCTAATGATGATTTTATGCTACCTAATGATTGGTACACATGTAGCTTAACCCCTGATTATTGTAATGCCTGTGATACTACAAATGGTTGTGGGGTTCCTGCAAATGGCTTTGGATACCAGGAAGCAGCAGATGGAAAAGGTTATTGTGGATTTTATGGTTTAAGTGTTCATTCTAATTGGTCTTATAAAGAATATTTGGGAAGTGAATTATTGGAACCTCTTATAACAGGAGAAAAGTATTACGTTTCGTTTAAAATTAATTTTTCAGGATCCCCAGCAATTGATATGGCAATAAATAATATAGGATTATTGTTTTCTACTGTTTCCTATCAGGATTTTCAACCATATGATGATATATGGAGTATTCCAACATTAAATTTTGCACATGTTTATGATACAAATATAATATCTGATGATATTTCATGGACAACAATTAAAGGTAGTATAATAGCAGATTCAAATTATCAGTACATTTTGATTGGTAATTTCTTTGATGTTGCCCATACAGATACAATCTTAGTAAATAATAATTATTTCCAGCACAAATCTTATTATTTTTTGGATGATGTATGTGTTTCAATGGATTCGTCTATATGTGATATGAATTCTGGATTTATTGAAAATGATAATATACAAAACTCCGTTTCAGTATATCCAAGTCCATTTAGTGATTTTATAAAAATAGAAAGTTATCTTTATAAAAATTATACAATTAAAATATATAATATATTAGGTGAATTAGTTATTGAAAATGATATTAAAGATAAACAAAAAACAATTAGTACAAAAAATTTATTACCAGGGATATATTTTATTTCAATATATATCAATAATTTATTAATTATTAACCAAAAAACTATTAAAATATGAAAAAATTATTAAAAAAAGCAATCGGAGTAATAGTAATTACTCTTTGCACAGGTCAATTAGTGTTTGCACAAGGCAACACTTATAAATTAACCGGTAATAACAATGGCGATGCCAACAGCAAATTTGGTTTTAAAAATGCCGCAAATTTGAAAACTATTACCAATGATTCGGTTCGCCAAACAATTACCAAAGAAGGTAATGTTATTATTGAAAAAAACCTAAAAGTAAAAGGAACCATTGAGGTTGATAATACTTCAGGTCAACCTGTTAATTTGAATGGTGATTTGAATGTAAATGGGAAAATTATAACCGACAGCATCAGAGTTACAAATGTTTTGACAGTTGATAGTGCTCATGTTCGTTCATTAGTAATAGGCGACAGTTCTCTTTGGATTAGTGCTCAACCTCAACAGGGAGTCGGCGACAACATCCAATCCAATAATCCGTCTATAAATTTTGGGAGAATATACACTGTTCCTACACTTGATGGTTTTTCTAAAATTAATATTGGTGTAGGTATGCAGAACCCTCATCATAAAATGCAACTATATGACCAAAGTCAGACATTACAACCAGTGCATATATCATTTACAAATGATAACTATACGATATCACAACCACCATCACCGCAGGGCACGGGCAACTTAGCCGCAGATGGTTTTCTTGTAGGCATATCTGCAAATGGCAATGCACAATTAATACAGCAGGAAAACTTACCAATGCAATTCCTTGTTAATGGTTCAA
>CAZZDX010000320.1:0-3492 GCA_964653185.1 uncultured Bacteroidales bacterium | reverse complement strand
AGACAAACTGGCGTTGGCATTAATACAAGAAAATGACAACAAATATTTCTTTATTTCTAAAAACAGTCAAAAATGAAAATATAAATTATTATATTTGCAGAAATAAAAATTTATTAAATTATGGATTTAAAAAATTTCAAATCAGGGCAAAATGTAAAACAATTTGAATATTCGTCTTTTTCTCCTGAGAAAATTAATCATAGTTGGATTATTTCCTCACCAGAGGTTAACAAACTTTTAGCAGAGGCAAATAGATTAATAGGAGAATTAAACGCTTTTTCTCAAATAATACCAGATGTAGATTTTTTTATATCTATGCACATTTTAAAAGAAGCAACAACGTCAAGTAGGATTGAAGGAACAAAGACAAATATGGAAGAGGCTTTGATTAAGGAAGAAGATATAAATCCTGAAAAAAGAGATGATTGGACAGAAGTTCAAAACTACATTAATGCTATTAATTATTCCATTAAAGAACTTGAAAAGTTACCAATTTCTAACCGATTAATTAAAAATACACATAAAGTATTACTATCAGGAGTAAGAGGCAAGTATAAAATACCTGGAGAATTTAGGACAAGTCAAAATTGGATTGGAGTAACTTTAAAGGATGCTATTTTTGTTCCTCCTCACCATCTTGAAATTGGAGAGTTAATGGGTGATTTAGAGTATTTTATTAATGAGAACGAACTTCAAATACCTCATTTAATAAAAATTGCAATTATTCATTATCAATTTGAAACAATACACCCTTTTCTTAATGGCAACGGAAGATTGGGAAGACTACTAATTACGTTCTATTTAGTTAGTAATAAAGTGTTAAGAAAGCCATCATTATATTTATCTGACTTTTTTGAAAGAAATAAGGGGTATTATTATGATAACCTTATGCTTGTAAGAAGAAATAGCAACTTAGTTCAGTGGATAAAGTTTTTTCTTGTTGGAATAATAGAGACATCGAAAAGTTCTATACAAGTATTTAAGGATATTATAAGTTTAAAAGAAAAAATTGAATTAAAAAAATTACCAAAACTCGGTAGCAAAGTAGAAAAAGGACATAAATTGATAAAACAACTTTTTCAAGTTCCTATTACAGATGCAAAATCTGTATCTATATTTTTAGAAATATCTCCCTCAACTGCAAATAGATTTATAAATCAATTAGTGGAATTAGGTATATTAGAGGAATTAACAGGATATAAACGAAATCGAAAATTTATATTTAAGGAGTATTTTGACATCTTCCAAAGAGAAAGTACTAATGCTAACAATATATAAAAATAATAGCCGAGATAGTAGTAAAATGAAACGAATTGCATTAAATAAATGATAGTTTGGTTTGAAAAGTTGGAGCGAATCCGAGAAATCAGATTGAGTGAAAGGAGGTTTTATCAAAAAATTACTGACATCTACGCACTCTCTGCCGATTACGACAGAAATGACAAAATAACAAGAGATTTTTTTGCAACAACACAAAATAAATATATTTATTGTTGAATTAATAAAAATATTTATATTTGCAAAAAAATAAATAACAACTTGTTTTAGAAAAAACTGTTATTTACATACTTATCTGGCATCTAAATAACAGTTTTAATGTGATAAGTTAGTTGTATAAACACGTTAGCAAATATTAAAAACTAAAATATACAATTATGAAAACTAAAATTTTAAATTTCAAAAAAAACGCTGTAATGCTAATTATTTGCAGCACGATGTTTTTGGTGATAACACCAAATATACATGCACAAACAGTTATGCCCAATGTTCGGGTAAATACGGCAGATTATAATGAGGTCTCACTTGATGGAGCAGCTAAGTCAATTGCAGTATTGAATGATACAGTATATGCAGTATGGAGTGGCGAGCCGACTGATACTACAAGCAATATTTATTTTGCAAAATCAATTAATGAGGGTTCCTCTTTTTCTGCCGATTTAAATATTTTTCAAGGACCCGACTCAATTTTACATACATTGCCCTCACTTGCAGTGGCTCAAAATGGTAATATTTATATTACATGGACTGCTGTTTCGAATAATGAAAACGATTATAATATATGGTTTATAAAATCAACTGATGGAGGTAACACATTTCAAACACCGATACATATAACAACAAATAATGCTTTCTTTTACTCATGTATTGGAGCATATAACAATAATGTATATATATTTTATGCAGATGCCTCAAATTATCCAGTGGCAGACTACTATTTTGTTCGTTCCACTAATAATGGTGATTCATTTGAGAGTCCTATTCAAATCAATGATGCTCCTTGTATAGGCAATATAGAATTTGATGGATTAAGCACTCTTGCTATTGACGCATCAGGGAATATTTACCTTGCTTGGGTTGATGGGAGACGTGCAAATGGCAATGGAGATATTTTCTTTGCTAAATCAACAGATAGCGGACAAAGTTTTAGTGCTAATATTATAGTTAATGATGTAAGTCAGCCCGGAGCAGATTCTGTTCAATATAAGCCATCTATTGCTGTAGATACTTCCAACAATGTTTATATAAGTTTTACCGATAAGAGATTGGGGGATAATTGGATAAACAACAGGGCTTATATGGCTAAATCGAACAATGGAGGAAGTACTTTTGCAACAGAATCTTTATTAGTTGACTATGATGGAACTTGTTATTTCCATAATATCACAGCATCGCCAAATGGAAAATTAAGTGTTGCAATATGTGCTCATATATCCCCTAATTGGGGTGTTTGGCTTTTTGAATCTACCAATGGAGGCAGTGATTTTTCAATCCCTGTAGCTTTATGTGACTCTTTTAATAACAATTTCAGCGACATCCGTATAGTTTTAAATTCTGACGAGGAAGTTTTTGCTTTATGGCAAGATGATCGCGAGGGCTTTGGAAATATTTACTTTTCAAGAACTGATTTAGGAGTAAATATAAACGAATCAACTTTTGATAATGAATCTATTCTTTATCCTAACCCAACTAATGGCTCATTCACCGTAAATACGCCAAATAATGACACGAATATTGAAATAACAGTTTGTAATTTGCAAGGACAAATAATTTATAAAAAATTATATGGTAATACATCAAGTTTTAATATCAATATTGAAATGCCACAAGGGATATATTTTGTTGCAATTAAATCAAACGATAAAATCAAAACCTTGAAATTGATAAAGAATTAACATTTGCTAACAAAGTGTAGCAGCAATAAGGGTTTCAGTGGTAATTCGAGTTTTCTGCCACGCATTAAGTTTTGTGTAACTGGATAGGAAAGTAGCCCGCACTCCCCAACGTTTCATACCGCCAAACCGTTATATAACCATTTTAACCGTTCCCAATTCCCTAAATTATTTTCATATCAAAGACCTGTTTAAAATATTTTTTAAGTTTTGTTTTAACTTGTTCAGTATTTTGTTTGCATCCTAATTCTTTTTCTAACGAAGTAACAGGTTTATCAGTATATCCACAAGGATTTATATATTTAAAATATTTAAGGTCTGT
>CAZZDX010000319.1:0-3496 GCA_964653185.1 uncultured Bacteroidales bacterium | reverse complement strand
ATTCTGTTATAGTAACAGATAGTATTACAGGATGTCAAAATGCAGATACAATAACAGTAACAATGCTTCCTCCTGCAATAGCAGATGCAGGACCTGATGTAGAAATATGTTTTGGAGATACAGTTCAGATTGGAACAGGATTAATAGAAGGACAGACCTATTTATGGGAACCATTATCAGGTCTGAATAATCCTTTTATACCCAATCCTCTTGCCAGTCCTGACACAACAACATTATATACTGTTAAAACAAGTTATGAGGGATGCGATACTGTTACAGATGATGTATTAGTTACTGTTCATCCGTTACCTGATGCAGATGCAGGTGAAGATGTAACAATAACGAGAGGAGCAAGCACCCAGTTAATAGCAACGGGAGGCATAATGTATGAATGGCTACCACAGACATGGTTGGATAATTCAGGAGTTTTCAATCCTATAGCTAATCCTGATACCACAATAACCTATATAGTAACAGTAACAGGTGTATATGGCTGTGAGAATACAGATACAATAACAATTACTGTTATAGAACCTGATTTTTGGACACCTACAGCGTTTACACCTAATAATGACGGACATAATGATATCTTTTATATAAGAACAAAAGGGACAACAAACTTTGAATTATCAATATTTAATCGCTGGAATGAATTATTATTCTATACCAAAGATCCAAATCAGGGATGGGACGGCACTAAACAAGCCAGTAGAGAATTGATGCCGGAAGGTGCATATATATTCTTTGTAAAAGGAGAACTGACAAATGGCGAACAGTTTACACAAAAAGGATTAGTTAATTTAATAAGATAAGTAAAAAAATTATGAACTTAACGAAGTGATCTCACGAACAAAGTGAGTAATTATGAAATTCAAAACACTTAAAATTTAGAAAGTAATTATTAAATTATTAATTATGAACTTTGTGCTTTGTGCTTTGAACTGGAAACTTTAAACAAAAATTATTAGAGTAATACATTAATTCATATTAAAACCTGAATAAATACAAAATAAAAAATAAATAATAGTTTAACAAAATTAAAAAACATAAAAACAATGAAACATTTAAAATTATTCAAAAAATTATTGCTTCTATTATGTATAACAGGCACTACATTGTCTAATGCTCAGGATGTAAGATATTCCCAATCTTTTGGTGCGCCTTTAAGATTAAATCCTGCATTGATGGGACCAAATCATTATGCTAAATTTATATTAAATTATCGCAGTCAATGGGCTAATATAGATAATGGATATACAACAGAACGGTTTACTTTTTTAACACCAGTTATGTTAAAAGAGAACAACAAATTAGATATAGGCGTATCAGTAGTAAGTGATAAAGCAGGAGCTTTTGAAGATATCAATGCTTCACTTGCTTTAGGATATGACTTGCAAATAACAGAGAGTAGCCATCATATAAGTGCAGCTATTTATTGTGGATATGAGCAGAAGCACTTAAACACACAAGGTTTGACTTTTGATGAGCAATATGTATTGGGTAACTTTGAGTCGGGATCATCAAATGAAGAGGCATTTTTAAAAGAAGATATAAATTTTATTGATATAGGATTTGGACTTTTATGGTATTATAATCCTGAAAATGAGGGAGAAGGACAGATAAATGCTTTTGCAGGTATATCAGGTTATCATATGAACAAGCCGAATGAGTCATTAATTGAAAATGAAGGGCAACTGCCGGAACTATTTACATATATTACAGGTGTAAAGATAATAACAAATGGCAAGTTAGATTTTTCGCCTAATATAAGAATATCCACACAGCAAGGTTCTAAGGATATAGCAACAGGATTTTATACTGACTACAGATTAGGAGAAAAAAATAATAAAATAACATTTGGTGTATGGTATAAACAAAACAGTGCTTTTGCCTTTATGCTGGGCTTGGAAATATCAAAGGTTACATTAGGATATAGTTATGATTTACCCGGTTCACAGTTAAATGCAGTAATACCAAATTCTAATACACATGAGATAACATTAATGTTTAAACTTGACCGTACAAAAAACAAGGAATTTGAATATAATATGTCTCCTTTTAGTAATTTTTAAAATAAAAAACTGTAACAGTTCACAATGTTAATTAAAAGGCCTTTGTCTGTTGTGCTTTGTACTTGGGACTTTGTTTAGTTACTAATACTTTTAAATTTGTTTACCGGGAAAATACAAAGCACAAAGATCTAAAAACAAAGAACATTGAAAATTATATGAACGGTTACAAAAAATTTAAATTTTTATTATGTTTAAAAATAATAAAATAATGATACATTTAAAGAGATATAATTTATTTATAATTATATTAATAACTTTTTTTAGTATAATATCAGTTAATTTAAAGGCACAGCTAACAGTAAATGGTGCTGGCTTAACAGCAGATTCTTTAGTTAAAAAATTATTAGGTAAAGGCGTTCAATACCAAAATGCATCTTATACAGGAGCAATTGCAGCAAGAGGTTTTTTTAATGGTGTTAATTGTAATGTTGGACTTGATTCCGGTGTTATTCTTACTTCAGGAAGAATAGATTTTGCTGTTGGCCCTAATAATAACCCTGGAAAAAGTCAGGATAATGGTGCACCTGGAGATGCTGACCTTAGTGCTATCATAGGAGGAGTAACATGTGATGCTTCTATCTTAGAATTTGATTTTAAACCATCTTCTGATACAATAAAGTTTAGATATACCTTTGGTTCAGAGGAATATAGAGAATATGTATGTGATTTTAATGATGTTTTTGCCTTTTTATTATCAGGTCCTAAGCCGGGAGGAGGTAATTATGTAAAACAAAATGTTGCCTTAGTGCCAGGCACAACAGACCCTGTAAGTATTAAAAATGTTAATAATGGAGACCCAAATAGCGTTTGTGTGGAAGAAGGTAATAATTCAGGGTATTATATTGATAATGGGACTGGTAATTGCCCGGGTCCGCCACAATGCTTTGATGTTACAGTAATACAATATGATGGTTTTACAGTTGTGTTTACAGCTTTTGCCGCAGTTGTTCCATGCGAGTGGTATCATATAAAACTTGCCATTGCCGATGCTGTAGATCGTGCTCTTGATTCAGGTGTCTTTCTGGAAGCAAATAGTTTTGGCTGTGAGGTAGATTCGGTAATATCAGATTTTGCTTCATCAGCACCCGAATGTGCAGAAGAAGGAGTAAATTTCTTAAACTTGGGCTCAACAGGACCAGGTGTTTCATATCACTGGGATTTTGGATCCAGCGCTACGCCTGATACCTCTGTAACAGAAAATCCTGCCAATATAATATTTTCTACACCGGGAATAAAACAAATTTCACTTAAAACAATAATCAACTGTGGCTCAGATTCAGCAACAACTACAAAATATATTAATATATTAGAAAAACCAACAGCAAGTTTTACATCAACAGCTCCTGTTTGTGTAAATTCTGTTGTAAGCTTTACCAACACAGGATCCACAGGCATAAAATGGTCTTATACATGGGATTTTGGTG
>CAZZDX010000318.1:0-3501 GCA_964653185.1 uncultured Bacteroidales bacterium | reverse complement strand
TCATCTTATCAAACTTACCACACCATTTTTTATAATTTCTTTGCCTTGTGTTGTTGTGCCTTTAAACATATAAACATAGTTTGCTGTTGGTTGTTTTTCTCCTTTATATATGCCGTTCCAACCTCTGGATTGCTCATTTGTTTCAAATACCTTTAACCCCAATTGATTAAATATTTTTATTTCCATATTTATAAGCCCGCCTCTTACATATAATATATCATTTTGCCCGTCATTGTTGGGCGTAAATGCTGTGGGAATAAATATATTTGTTTGTTCATTTGGTTCAATATATCTTATAGTATCGCATGTACTACCAACCAGTGCCATTAGATTATAATTAGGAAAGTTAGGTAAACTATACGAAATAGATTTCCTTTCTATATTAAAAGAGTAAGGAATAAGATTACATTTAAAACCTAATGAATCGGGATTATTAATAACACCTAAGCTTTTATTGATTATATCATAAATATTAGAAGTGTCTGGATAAGCAGTTGCTATATATATATTATCATCTGGACCTAATTGATATTGACCTGCAACAAAAGTATTAAGAGTATCAGGAGCTGACCAAATTTCGAATTTGCTTTGTAATACATCATTAGAAGCTACATTAAATTGAAAAATTTTCGAATGCTGATGGTTATAATCAAAAAATGTAACATATAATATATTACCATCTGGTGAAAAAGCACATCCATAATGAAGAGTTACAGCATAAGGGTTATAGCTGTCTAAACATTTCCAATTATTTAATTTACCAGTACATCTGTCAAAATCAAATAAATCTACAACATTACTTGCTACTATACATAATTTATTTCCCTGTGGATTTATAGTCATTTGTCCAACATCATCTACACCTTGGAGTCCTCCATGCACAGAACCAATATTTTGAATAAAAGGACCTTCTATCCCATAAGATGTTATTAAATATTCATTAAAAACATCTGAATCAAATTCATGTGTTAATACCCACCAATCTAAGCCATTTCCATGTTTTACTCCAAATAATTGTTCTGTTAAATTATTTGATGATAATTGTATATTTTTTTTATCAAAAATAATATCTCCATTACCATTATCCAGATTCATGTTAATTAATGAATATTTTAAGGTTACCACCCCACTATAAAAAGGAAGTGAAAAATCTAGTGATAAAGTAAATAAATAATAATAACTAGGATGAGTAGGAAAAGGTATTATTAAAGAATTTTGTGTAATAGTTTTAACATAATCATAATTAGGATCGTTTATTAATATACCATTTGGCATAACTTGATGTAATTTGTTCCATACTGTTATTCCATTAGTATAAAACAATAAATTTCCTGCACTGTCACTTATTGTTGCACAACCTTCTAATGACCGTAAATTGCCATCTATAAGTAGGTGAGGAATAACAAAATTAAAATCAATACCTACCGAGTCACCAAAATACCACATGTTCCTTTCTTTCTGAGCAAAGATATTTATATTAAAAAAAACACAAATTATTATTAAAAAATGCTTCATTGTTAATTATTTGAAAAAAATTTAATTTTAATTATCTTTATTTAATGATTACTAATTTATCGGAAGCAATAATATTATTATTTAATATAATTTTATAGAAATATATTCCATGGTTTAAATTTTTTGTTGAAACATTTACTTTGTTATTATTACTAATCAATTGAATTTTTTTAATTAGATTACCTAAAATGTCATATAATTCAATATATGTATTTTCTTCAACAGTGCCGTTAAATTCAATTGTTATTTGCTCTTTTGCAGGGTTGGGATAAAGTTTTACTGTTTTATTATCATTATTATTGTTAATAATAAGTCGTTTATTATCTGATGAAGGAAATATAATTTCACATTCATTACAATACTGTGCAGTATCAACAAAACCTAGCAGCATTCTTGCCTGATACACAGCTTTGCCATACTGATACGGGCATTGTTGTGCTATGCTTTTTAAAACATTTGTTTGGGCACAGGTAAATGAAATAATACTGTCAAAAGAACTATTGTTTATTAAATTATTAATATAAATATCATTTATTGTTTTCAGACCGTTTTCAGGAATAGATGCAGGGCTGACAGCATTATTAAATTGCTGTGCCTGTAAATAATTGCCTGTTATTAAATTATTATTTACTTTTTCAAGTAATCCAAGGTTTCCATTATCTGACTGTTGTTTAAATTGCTGTAATACAGGACTATTGGCATAAGTATTATTAATAAGATGTTTATACACTCCGCGTTTAGCCATATATTTTGTTTCAGGATTATAAACAGGAAAATTAATTAATCCCTGTGCTATTTGTTCCATTACTGGTCTTTGATGTGGAAAATGAGGAACAGGCGGAGGTAAATGAGGGAAAAAACAACGGACAAACGAAATTCCTCTTGTTGGGATTATTTCTATTGGAGGATAAGAAATAGTATCATTACTTCCATTAACCATATTATCAGGGTAGAACCATGGTTTCCACAGAGGACTAATACCATTATGAAAATATTTTTTTCTAACATAAAAAGGGGAGTTGTTTCCAATGGAATAGTATGAATAAGTATGATTGGTGAAATTGCCATACCATTCATTGTCAGATGGGTGGTTTTCGTAACCTTGTGGTCCTACAATGCCCCAGTTTAGCAGGAAGCCGTCAATACAGTCATACATTTTGTTTCTTTCAATGGTGCTGGGAACCATATCGCCTCCGCAAAATATAGCTCTGCCAATATTTTTTACAGTATTACAAACTATTCTTGAACAAGGGCTTAAATTAACAGAAATACCTTCTATCCTAAAATCACCAGCAGGTGACTGGTTTATTATATCATTTCCATTAATAGTAATATTGTTGCAAGCTGTTACTCTTATTCCATAAGCGCGGGAATATAAATTATTATCCAAAGGAGCAGATGTATTATTTATGTTATTAAAGTGTATATCAGCTTTATCAACATTATCAACAAATATGCCTGTTCTGTAATTGTTAAATTCGTTTGATGTAATATATTTTTCTATTCCCAGATGATAAATTTCTGAAATTTTTATACCTGTTCCTCTGTGATAAGTATTATTGGTATAATCAAAAGTATTATTTTTAATAGAGATTTTGCCATTATTATAACAATATATACCGGTAGTGCAATCTATAAATTGGTTTCCTCTTTTTTTATTATGAGAATCATAATCACCAACAGTTATATTATTGGCAAGTTTGCCTGTTGTTGAATAAATTGCATAACCAGCAGGTTGTAAGTGGGGAGTCATGTAAGGGCTTTCAATATTTTGAAATTTATTGTTATATACAAAGAGATTAGAAACATAATTTTTAATACCAATATCCATATTATCAAATGTATTTGTATTTTCTGAAAATATTGTGCCTGGTACTCCTATGGTTATACTTGTTACTTTATTTATTTCAATACCAATACTTGTTCTGTATGGATAAAAAACAGGAGTAGGATATTGTGGTAATAATATACTGTCACAAATCAGAT
>CAZZDX010000317.1:0-3508 GCA_964653185.1 uncultured Bacteroidales bacterium | reverse complement strand
TAGTTTTTGGATTTGTTATTAAAAATCTTTCAGGCACAAAAATTTTAGGTGTTAATAATAGACACTATGGATTAAAATTGAATAAATATCCTGTAAATGAAGGAAAGATAAGTGTTGAATTTTTAAATTTTCCAATTTATGGTGAAGGCAATTATTTTGTGGATCTTTATTTTGGTGAAATGGAGGATAATTTTGATGTAATTGAAAATGCATTTTATTTTCATCTTAACAATCGTGATGTTTTTATGTCAGGTCGATTATTAGATAAGAAAATTAACCAGTTTTATTTTAATGAAATAAAAATGAAGTTAATATAATTATTTATGTTTATTATTTTAAGTATAAATTTATGCAGAAAATTAAATATATTCATACAAAAAAAGTGCATAATCCGAATGCAGCAAGGGAAATAGTTCCAATAATATTAGATATATTTTCGCCAAAAAGTGTTATAGATATTGGTTGCGGACTTGGTTCATGGTTAAAAGTATTTAAGGAACTTGGAGTTAATGATATTTTAGGTGTGGATGGAGAATACGTAAAAAGAAATTTGTTAAACATAAAAAAAAATGAATTTATTTCAGCAGATTTATCAAAAAAATTTAATATTAAAAAGAAATATGACCTTGTTTTGTCCTTAGAAGTTGCTGAACATATTCCTGAAAAAAATTCAGATACTTTTATTGAAAATCTGGTAAATCATGGTAATTTAATTTTGTTTTCCGCAGCTATTCCTTTCCAATGTGGTCAAAATCATTTAAACGAACAATGGCCAGAATATTGGGATACGAAATTTAAAAAATTCGGATATTCGGTATATGATATTATTAGACCTAAAATATGGGATAATGAAAAAATAGAATATTATTACAGACAAAATATGTTTGTATATGCAAAAAAGAATTTCCTAAAACTAAAAGAGGATACTTTGGCAATATCGTATGTACATCCATATTTATGGGAATTTTATAATAAAACAACAAATAAACAATTGGCTTACTTAAAAAAACGAGTTATAGAATATGAAGAAGGATATATTGGAATATATTTATCTATTCAAATTATAAAAAAAGCAATAATTAAAAAAATACGTAAGATTTTTAAAACTATGAAGAAATCTAATTTAATATAGTTTATGGAAGAAAAACTTATTTCAGTAATAACACCAGCTTATAATTGTGATAAATATATTTTAGAATCATTAAATAGTATATTAAATCAAACTTATTCCAATATTGAATTATTAATTGCTGATGATGCTTCAACAGATAATACCCGTAAAATTATTGATTCTTTAAAAGATTCAAGAATTAAGACATACCATAATAAAATAAATAAAGGATACTTAGAAACATGTAATATGTTGTTAAGTAAAGCAAAAGGAGAGTTAATTGCATTTCAAGATGCAGATGATATTTCTGACATAGATCGTTTTGAAAAACAAATTGACTATCTTAACAAAGATTCTTCTGTAGATGTTATAGGAAGCAATGCGATTATAATTAATTCTAATGGGGATATTTTATATAAAACAAATTGGGAAAAAGATGTTAACAAAGCAATTTTTAATATTCAATTTCCTTTTATTACTAATTCATGGCTACTTAAAAGGAAAGTTTATGATAAAATAGGCGGATACAAAGAATATTTTAAAATTGGATTTGAAGATTTTTACTGGGCAGCATTAGTTGCTGAAAAATATAAAATTGTAAATATGGATGAATACTTATACTTTTATAGAAAACATAAAAATTCTATGTCATCAAATTCTAAAAATAAAAAATATTCATTAGGTTTTTATTCTTTGAAATATGTACTGAAACAACGTAAAGATAATAAAATAGATTATGTTGAAAGTCATAAATATCGTAAATTAAAATCTATTATATATAGAAAATTCTCCAGTTTGGAATATGAAAAAAAAATGTATAAAAATGCAATTAAATATATACTAAAAGCACTTATATATAGCCCTGTAAATATTTATAATATACGGACTTTAATTTATTATTTAAAATCAAAATTAAATGTGTGGAATAACTGGAATAATAAGATTTAATTCAAATTATCAAAAAAATGAAATCAAGCAAATGACCAAGTCCATTGCCCATCGTGGACCTGATGGACAAGGATTTTTTATAAAAAATAATATAGCTCTCGGACATAGAAGATTGTCAATTATTGACTTAAAAACAGGTTCACAACCTATGTGTAATGAAGATAAGACGATTTGGATTACTCTTAATGGCGAAATATATAATTATTTAGAACTAAGAAAAATTCTTAAACAAAAAGGACATATCTTTAAAACACAGTCAGATACAGAAGTTGTCATTCATTCTTACGAACAATGGGGCAAAGATTGTGTCCAGCATCTTAGAGGAATGTTTGCCTTTGGAATAGCTGACACAAAAAAAAGACAACTGTTTATAGCACGCGATTATATTGGCATAAAACCTTTGGTATATTATATTGGAAAAAATTGCTTTGCCTTTGCCTCCGAAATACAAGCTTTGCAACAAATAGATAATACAAAATTAGATATAGATATACAAGCTATTGACCAATATCTGCGGCTACAATATATACCTGCACCAAAAACCGTTTTTAAACAAATAAAAAAACTCCCTGCTGCTCACAGAATGACAATTAACTTTGATGGCAAAATTTGTGAACCTGAAAAATACTGGGATTTATCATTTAAGCCGGATAATAATAAAAAGGAAAATGAATGGATAGAAGAACTGAACTTTATACTTAAAGATTCTGTTAAAGCTCATTTGGTCTCTGATGTGCCTTTTGGTGCTTTCCTTTCCGGCGGTGTTGATTCAAGTGCTACTGTTGCCTATATGGCACAAATACTTAATAATCCTGTAAAGACATTTTCTATTGGATTTGAAGAAGAAAACTATAATGAACTAAAATATGCTGAAATTGTAGCAAAACGTTGGAAGACAGAACACTTTACTGAAATTATAAAACCTGATGCTCTAAAAATATTACCTCAGATAGTTAAACATTATGGAGAACCTTTTGGCGATAGTTCTGCTATACCAACATATTATGTCAGCAAGTTAGCACGGCAAAATGTTAAAATGGTCCTGTCCGGCGATGGCGGTGATGAATTGTTTGCAGGTTACATCTCTTATTTATGCTGGAATAAATATTTAAGAAAAGATAATATAAAAAGTCCTAAACAGTTATTATACCGAATAGCACACAAAGCACTTCCTGATAAATATCCTTATACAGGCAAACATGAGCCAAATCTAAATAACTGGTTATACTTTATTAATTATATGAATAATGATTTGCGAACTAATCTTTGGCGTAAAGAATATAAATATATAACTAATCTGCCTCTTGATGCTTACGAAAAACCTTATGAACAAACTGAAAACTATACAAATATACATAAAGTGCAGTATATGGACTTAAATACTTACCTGCCTTATGTAATACTTAGAAAAGTAGATATCGTAAGCATGATGCACGGATTAGAAGTCAG
>CAZZDX010000316.1:0-3537 GCA_964653185.1 uncultured Bacteroidales bacterium | reverse complement strand
TCATAATGATTGTCCCATAGCTGCTTTATTTTGAGGACACCCTTTCAGTGCTTATATATTTTGTTATCGTTAATTCACAGGGCTATTCCCTGTGTTATTGATTATGCCCTTTCAGGGCTATAATCATTAAACCGCGATTATTCTTTATAATAAATAATCTTTTATTTCCAAGCAAATGTAACTATTTTTATCTTAGCACCTCAAAATTTTCAGGCAGATTAAATATTATGCGATATAAGACAAAGATTTTTTCAGAATATTATGCCAACAGTAAATCCGGCGCTTAATGCCAATGGGAAATTCTCGCCCATATAAAGATGGCTATATTGATATAATGATGCTATAATGACATCATCTATCTTTGCCGCTTGTTTTTGATCTTGTGTTGTATGCTATAGTTTCATCTATACTATCAGTTTTTTAATTTCTCTGATAAAGTTTTCTGCTTGGTCTAGAAAAGGTTCAATATCTTCTTGCGTAAATCTTTGAAAATCCACATAATCACCTTCTTGTCGTAAGTTAAATAATCTATTATATAATTTGCCGGATTCTATTGATATATTGCCTGTCTTTACAAATGATTTATAAAATTCTGTTTTTACACCATTATGACTTGAAAAACTAAATCTATGCTTTATTAGTAATGCATTCACTGCATAGTAGCACGAATAATATAAACGATTTGCAACAGCATTCCAATGATTTTCCTGTGCCAACAATTTAGCTTCTTCAAAAGTTTCTTTAGCTCTTGATAGGCGATAACTTACTAATTCGGAATTTGGATTAATCATATTTCAATGCCATCTTTTTTTATGTTCATATAAATCGGTGCTTTAGAATAGTTTTGCCAAGTTTGGATATTTTGAATAATGCTTGTAAAGACCTGTTCTGTTTCTAATTCTGCTTCAAAAAGAGTATCACTTATCTGATTTTTTAAATGTCTGTTTATATTTTTTTTTGTCAATATTAAAAAATCCCAATCGGAATCTTTGTTAGAGTCCTTTTTCGCTCTTGAACCGAATAAAATTATTTGTGCTTTTGGATCAATGGCAAGAATTCGTTGTTTAACAAGATTTAATATATATTGTTCAATATTCATTCAAATATTTTTTTTTAGAATATTATGCCAACAGTAAATCCGGCGCTTAATGCCAATGGAAAATTCTCGCCCATATAAAGATGGCTATATTGATATCCTTCAAAGAAGGTTTCTCCTGATGCATTACTATCATCTGACTTTGTATCACAGAATAATCCATAGCCAATTCCTGAATAAATATCAAGAGTCATAATATTTCCAAGAACCCATTGTCTGCCAAAAACTATATTTATAGCCAAAGAGTTACTATGTACATCAGTTGTTCCTGATGTGTTAGTGCTACTGTTCCAATAATAAACATTTTTCATCTTAAAAGAAGAAAATATGATTTCAGGTTTAATATATTTACCTTTAAGAGGGTGAGCATATCTCATCCCCGGGACTACAAAGTCCTGTCCTACCAAGAATTTAGGACCTGCTTTTACAAATACTCCGCTACCTGTATTATCAGCTACTCCGAGTCCCGGTCCGATAATACCAATTTTAAAGTCAAGGTTTGTTCCTACTTTTAACATTCGTTCATAGCAGAAAGTAAGATTTCCTGTTAATGGTGAGAACAGTTCAAATTTTGCTGCCTGTGTTTTGTCAAGGATTGCTGATTCCTGATTTGCTCTGTAAATATCAGGGGTAAGAACCTGTATCTTACCATTTTCGTATTTAATTCTTATTACTTCATCTTTTCTGACAGCAATAGTTGGACCATCTATATTATCATAATCTTTATATTTTATCTCAGAAACGCCTATTTCCAAGACCTTTGCCTGAATTTCGGTCTTATCTTTTTTATAAATAATATCCTGGGCAAACATCTCGTTAATAAAAGTAAAACAAACTATAAAAGCAATAACATATTTAATTTTTTTCATAATTTTAATTTTTTTGGTTAAACATTGATTTTAATAATATAAAAATGCAAATATAAATAATTTTTTTGTTATCTTATGATTTTTTTAATTTTTTAATCAATAAAAATGCAAGTATAATAATTATTACAGATGTTATGATTAAAAGTATTTTTAGAATTAAAGTGTTATTGGATTTTTTTTGCTCTTGCTGATTTATATCTTCTTTTGTTTGTTTATTTTTTATTGTGTTATAACTAAATTTGTTATTACTGTTGTTTATTAGTGTTTTATGTGCCAGCAGAGTGTCGTTTAATGCTGTATAAAGGTTTAGATATTTAAAGGCATTATCAAAGTCCCTGATAGCTGCATAGCTTATTGTCATTAGTTTATAATTATCTATTATTTGTGGTCTTGCCGATATTTTGCTTGCTATTTTTAAACTTTGATTAAAATAATTGATAGCTTTTGTGAAGTTTTCTTTTATTAACAGGTTATTTCCGATAAAAGTAAGAGTAGCTGCTATATTTCTTTTATCATTCAGTTCTTCGTATATTTTTAATGACTGAAAATACAGGTCGTTTGCTTTGTCTATATATCCCTGTTCTTCATATATTTTGCCAATAGCTTTTATACATAAAGCCATTCCTTTTTTATCATTTAAGGTCTCTCTTATCAGCAATGACTGGGTAAAATTATTTGTAGCACTTTTATAGTCATTTTTTATATAGTTTATTCCTCCGATATTATACAGGCAGACAGCTTTACTATACAAATCGTTTTTTTCACCGGCAAGAGATAATGCTCTTTTATAGAAAGATAATGCATTTTTAAACAGATTTTGATTTTTATATATTATTCCTATATTTATCAGACAGTCAATAATTTCTTGCTCATTATTTAAGTTTGTATATATTTTTATAGATTGGGTATAATATTTTATTGCTTTATCATATTCACCCATATAATTATATATAGTCCCAATATTGTTTAGTCCTGTTGCTATTCCATTTAGATTTTTATTTTCTTTATCAATTTTAAGTGATTTATTATAGTAATTAATGGCTTTTTTGTATTCTCCCTGTGTTTGATAAATAAGTCCAATGTTGTTGTAGCAGGCAGGGATTCCTTGTTTATCATTTAATTTTTTAAATATTTTTAATGATTTCAGATAATAATTTTTAGCTATATCAATATCACCGTTAAAAAAATATATTATTCCTATATTTTTTAATGATGTAGCAATACCTTTTTTATCATCATTTTTTTCAGAAATTTTTAATGCATGTTGAGCATATTCTAAAGATTTATCTCTGTCAGAGTTTCTAAACTGTTCTGACAATTTATTTAAAGTTGTAATTTTTTGCTTATAAGATGCTGTATCTGAATTGTTTTTAGAATAAGAAGTATTACTTTGAACAAATAATATAAGTGTGATTAAAAAATTTATTAAGAAAAAGGATGTTCTAATATTTTTACTTATTATTTTAGTCATATTATAAACTTGTAGTATTTTTTTTATTACAGTTTGTTTGTTTAATGTTTGTTCATAATGTCGGTTTTATATTTTTATAAAAAACCGTTAAAACGGTTACT
>CAZZDX010000315.1:0-3584 GCA_964653185.1 uncultured Bacteroidales bacterium | reverse complement strand
CACTAAATAGAGTAGAGTCGAGGTATGTTTGCCCCGTTAGATACCAATCCTGTCAGAGCGCGAAGCACCTGACAGTGTTTAAAAGTAAAAAAAAAACAATCGGAATTCAAACTCTGACAGGTCTTTTTTGGCTTCGCTTAAATTAACAGACGCTGTCAGGTTAAAAAAACAAAAATCATTAAAATTTAAAAACATGATACCTTTTTCTCCGCCAAGAGTTGATAAGAAAGTAATTGACAAAGTTGTTGAGGTGTTAAAATCAGGATGGATTACTACCGGACCCAAAACCAAATTATTTGAAAAAAAAATTACAGAATATAGTGGGAATAAAGCAAGCTTGTGCGTTAGTTCCGGCTCAGCAGGACTGGAATTAATACTGTTATGGTTTGGCGTAAAAAAAGGTGATGAAATAATCCTTCCCGCTTATACATACTGTGCAACAGCAAATGTTATCGTTCATTGCGGAGCAAAACCTGTATTTGTTGATGTTAATAAAAATTTTGATATATCTGTCAAAAATATTGAAAAAGCTATCACAGATAAAACAAAAGTTATCATCCCTGTTGACTTGGCAGGACTTCCCTGCGATTATGATGAAATAAATGAGTTGGTAAAAAGAAATGATATTCGCAAAAAATTTGAGCCTCAGACAAAAGAGCAAAAACAATTAGGAAGAATATTAATCTTATCTGATTCAGCACATTCAACAGGAGCAGAATATAAAGGCAAAAAATCAGGATGTCTTACTGACATCTCTGTATTTTCATTCCATGCAGTAAAAAATCTGACCACAGCAGAAGGAGGCGCAATATGCCTGAACCTACCCCAACCTTTTGATAATAAAAATATTTATAAATGCTTGTGTATCAAGTCCTTACATGGACAGACAAAAGATGCTTTAGCCAAAACAAAAAAAGGAAACTGGAGATATGATATCATTGAACCCGGATATAAATTTAATATGACAGATATTCAGGCAGCTATGGGACTTGTAGAACTTGAACGTTATGAGACAGATATGCTTGTTAAAAGAAAACATATCTTTGATACTTACTCACAATTGCTAAAAAAATATACATGGGCTCAATTACCTGTTTATGAAACTAACAAGAAAAAAACTTCTTATCATGTGTTTCTTTTGCGAATAAAAAATATTAATGAACAAAAACGCGATAAGATAATTCAATCAATATTTGATAAAGATATATCTGTAAATGTTCATTTTATCCCTGTGCCTATGATGAGTTATTATAAAGGGCTTGGTTATGATATTAACAATTATCCTGTTGCTTATGATAATTATTCAAGAGAGATAAGCTTGCCTGTTTATTATGACCTGACTGATAAACAAATCAGAATAGTTGTTGATGCTGTTGTTAAATCTGTTGAAGAAAATTTGTGACAAAGAAACAAAATTGTTGAAAAAATTAAAAGATTGAAAAGATTGGAAAAATTATGGATAAGGGCTTTAAAAAAAATCTTTAAAATTTTTTCAATCATTACAATTTTTTAATAATAATTCTGCTCTTACTTTATTCATTAAAATAATAATATAACCAATTTTTAATGCTTATTAAACGAATTTTTGATATTATTTTTTCTTTAACCGGCTTGATAATATGCTTGCCTTTGTTTATAATAATTTTAATTTTAATAATAACTGACTCAAAAGGAGGTATTTTTTACAGGCAAATACGAGTAGGCAAAGACAATAATGACTTTTATTTGCTTAAATTTCGTACAATGAGTATAAATGCTGATAAACAAGGACTTCTTACTGTAAGTAAAAAAGATAACAGGATTACTCGCACAGGACATTTTTTAAGAGAATATAAATTAGATGAACTTGCACAATTATTTAATGTGCTATATGGAAATATGAGTATTGTGGGACCACGACCGGAAGTAAGAAAATATGTTGAACTTTATAATGATGAACAAAAAAAAGTGCTTTTGGTAAAACCTGGTATTACCTGTTTATCTTCTATTGAATATATTAATGAAAATGAAATGCTTGGCAAAAGTACTGATTTTGAAAAAACTTATATTGATGATATAATGCCTGTAAAATTAAAACTTGACTTGAAATATATATCTGAACAAAATTTTATAACTGATATTAAGATAATCTTTAAAACTTTGAGGAAAATAATCAGATCAAAAGATTAAATTTATTTAGAGTTTACTCAAAAAGTCAAATCATCTCTGATAAATGCGGGATTTATAACGGAATTTACAGTCAGACATTTGACAGGTTTTGGGCTAAAGTCCGGATTTTGGTTCTATTTCTGTCCCCGACTTGAAAGTCGGGGTAACTAATGGTTAGAGGGTTTAGATTTTTTTTTGTTTATCAGTTACCCTGCCATTTATGGCAGGGGTTTAAGATAAAAGCCATTTTAGGGCTTTAGCCCAAAACTGATACAAGAATATTTTAAAATTTTACCAATTTATTTTTCATTTTTACTTTTCATTAGAGATACTGACCAATATAATTTATCTTTTTATACTGAAATTCAATGTCTTTGAAATTTTTGAGCAAACCCTATTTATTCTGTAAAGTATTAATTAAAACTTTTATTTCCTTTTCTTTGTTTAGTTCACCTAATTTTTCATAAGAATAAGATAAGTCAAACAAAAATCGTGTGATAATATCCGTATTATTGCAAGGATAATAAAAAGATTTTTTTGGTTCTAAGTTCATTTGTTTAACAAAAACATCTATTTGTTTTTTTGGAAAGATATAACCTTTTCTTAAAGGGTCTATATAAAAAAGCATTTCATTTTTATCAATAAACGATATTTTTTCTTTACTTAGTTCATTAGCATAAGCTAATATAAAATGCTCGGGCAAATTAATTCCATATACAGGCATATTAAGATTTTTGGCAATTATTAAATATAAAATGCCAAGTGATAAAGAATTTCCTTTTTTTATTTCTAAGAGATTATTTAAATAAAAACTTTGTGGAGTATAAAGATTAGATATATTACCTCTAAATTTATAAATTTCATAAAATATATGATTTAATACTTTAATTTTTTCTAATGGAGTAAGATTATCGCTAAGTTCAAGCCATACATCATGTTTGATTTTTTCAATCTGTTTTTTAATTTTATCTTCTTCAATATTAGGATATTGATATTTAGTAACAAGTATATATGCTGATAAAATGTCTTTTGACTTAAACTGTGCCCAATTTTTTAGTTCAATACATAAATTATCAAATTGTATTTTATGAATAATATTTTCTATTCTATACTGGATTAAATCATCAAATGTGCTTTCCCACGCATTTTCAAGTGCAGGAACTACATCAATACCATAAGAAAATATTTTGTCTTTTACCTGATTATAAATTTCACCATCAGATTCATCCAAAAGATTTATCAATGCTTTAACTTCTTTATTTTTTAACAAATCTGTCATTTACTTATTTTTTTGTAAATATTTATGCATCTGTAAATTCAATTAGTAAGTGCGACAAAATTAATTAAAGATAATGAGAAAATCTTATATTGCTTTTATTTAATAACTACCATTTTTTTTGTAACTTGTCTGTTACCTGTTTTTAATGTAATAAAAT
>CAZZDX010000314.1:0-3615 GCA_964653185.1 uncultured Bacteroidales bacterium | reverse complement strand
AACAGAACAAACAGATGAATAGTTTTTTACAAAATATATTTCAACAAATTAAATATTATATTAAAAGTATAATATTTTTTACTTTGGTTTTTATTCTGAATTATAATGGGTTCTCACAAGTGCCAACAGACCCTTATAGCGAAGATAATATTAATCAAAAAATAGAGGATATTACTGAAAATTTAAATAACACTGAAAATTCAGACGAAGAATTAGATTATACTGACCTGATAAGCGAACTTGATTTTTTGAAAACAAATCCTTTAAATATTAATACAGCAAATAAAGAAGATTTAAAACAACTGTATTTTCTTAATGACATTCAAATTCATAATCTTATTGAATACATCCAAAAAAATGGACAATTAGTTTCAATTTATGAATTACAGTATGTTGATGGATTTGATATAAAAACAATAAATAAAATACGGGCTTATATTGATATATCAGAAACACTAAAACCACATGTTACGCTCCCCAAGATGATTAAATATGGAAAAAACAATTTAATGATACGTTATCAGCAGATATTGGAAGAGCAAAAGGGATTTACTGCAAATGATGATACCAGTGCCAGTCCAAATTCAAGATATCTTGGAAGTCCTGAAAAAATTTATGCACGATATCAATTCAAATATTCCAACAAATTGAGTTTTGGCATCACAGCAGAAAAAGATGCAGGCGAAGAATTTTTTAATGGAACACAAAAAAATGGATTTGATTTTTACTCTGCTCATCTTTTTTTTAAAGATTTTGGCAAAATAAAAGCACTCGCTATCGGTGATTATCAAGTTCAATTTGGGCAAGGATTAACTTTATGGTCCGGTCTTTCTTTTTCTGGGAAATCTTATGATATTATGAATATCAAAAAAAATGCACAAGGAATTAAGAAATATAGCTCAACAGATGAAAATAATTTTTTACGGGGAATAGGCACAACAGTAGGAATCAAAAATTTTGATTTATCTGTATTTTATTCAAACAAAAAAATTGATGCCAGTAAAATTGTTAGTGATACTCTTGATCAGGAAGATTTTTATATAAGCTCTATTCAGGAAACAGGATTGCACGGAAAACAAAGCGAAGTTGACAGTAAGGATGCTCTTGGCGAAACAATTTACGGAGCACATTTAAAGTATAACAACAATAGATTAACTCTTGGAGCAACAGCATTTAATTTAAAATATGATACACCTTTAAATAAAAATCTTTCTCTTTACAATCAATTTGATTTTAATGCTCAGGAAAATACAAGTATAGGATTAAATTATAGTTATTTTCTTAAAAATACTAATATCTTTGGTGAAGTATCAAGAAGTGAAAATGGTGGAACGGCTTTTCTTAACGGAGCATTATTAAATCTTAACTCCCGTGTGTCTTTTTCTATTTTACATCGCAGATATGAAAAAGATTTTCAACCTTTGTTAAGTAGTGCTTTAGGAGAAAACAGTAAAAATGCCAATGAACAAGGACTATTTTTAGGAATTTTACTGGATATTAGTAGCAAGTGGTCTTTATCCGCATATAGCGACAATATTATGTTTCCATGGATGAGATATAGAGTTAATGCTCCTTCTGACGGAAACGACTATCTGTTGCAAGTTAACTATAACCCGTCAAGTGCTACAGAAATGTATTTTCGATTTAAGCAAAAAAATAAATATCTGAATAATACAGACGAAGAAAATATAATTGATTATATTGAGCAAACTGTAAAACAAAATTTTAGATATCATATTTATTACAGAGTATCCAATTCATTTAAACTTAAAAACCAAATAGAATATATAAGTTATAAGGTTGGAAATAATAAAACACGACATGGATATTTGATATTTCAGGATGTTTCGTATAAATCAGACAAAATTCCTGTTTCTCTTTCTGCAAGATATGCTTTGTTTGATACTGATACTTATGATGAACGTATTTATGCCTATGAAAGTGATGTTCTGTATGCCTTTTCAATACCTGCATATTATTATAAAGGAAGCAGAATATATTTATTAATTAAATATAAAATTTCTAAAAATATTAACCTTGGGATAAGATTTGCCCGAACCTATTATAATAATAAGAATGTAATAAGTTCAGGTTTAACAGAAATACAAGGGAATACAAAATCGGAAATAAAAGCACAAATTAGAATGAAATTCTAATACTTTAGCTAGTAATAGAAGTCCCCTTAATATTCAAAAAATTATCTTCTAAATCTAACATTATAGCGTCTCTTTAAGATATTGATATACCTAAGAGCAATTGCAAAATCTCCATTACCATTGTTAACATTTTTTAGGTATGAAATATTTGTTTCATAATCAAAAGATACTGTAAATCCTTCAAATAGGTCTAATCCTATCATTGAAACTATTGCACCATCATTTCTGTAATAAGCCCCTAAATAAAATGTTGTTTGATCACTTTGAGAGAAACTAAGATAACCTCCTGCACTAAATCGTGTAAAGTCATTCTGAGATAATAATAATAACATTGGACTTACATTGAAATATTCAGACATTACAATATCTACGCCTGAATAAATTATATATTTTCTGGCTAAATTACTTTCCATAGATTTATGAAAGGACTCGTTTGGCTCGGTAATATGATATGCAGAGGCGCCTACCCATGGCTTAAAACTAGCTACATCATCTTTTATATACCACATTATACCAAAATTAAAATCAGGATAAATTGTTGATGTCTTTGTAAAATTTTCTCCATTACTTTGACTAGGATCAAAGCCAACACCTGATACATATTGATTAGCCCAAGTTAATTTGCTAGGATTAAAATTTACTTGCCTGATACCAGCTTGTAATCCAAAAGCAAGATATTGTTTAACTCTTCTTGTTAATCTTATACTATATCCAAAAGAGGATACAAAAGATAAACTACTCATTGCTCCATTAGATGCTAAACTATTTGATATTAAACAACCCAAGCCGACTTTTCTTCTAAATACAGGCATATCAAAAGAAAAATTATTATTGGAAATCCCTTGATTTAAAAATTTCCATTGAGACCTGTAATCAGCAAATAAACGCCAGTTATCATTTTGAAATCCTCCTGTTGTAGCAGGATTTATAGCCAAAGGTGATGATGTAAATATAGATAATTGCGCATCCTGAGAATATGAACTTATCCATATAAATATCAGTATAATAATTAAATAAAAATTTTTCATAACTTAATTATTTAAAAGCAAAAATACTATTTGTTTTTAAACAAACAGTATTTATTTGCTAATAAAGATAAAAAATTATCTTATTAATGTAACCATTCCTTGCTGTGTAATATTCTGGCCATTTACCGTATTTACATTAAGTATATACAGATAATTTCCTTGAGGTTGGTCTATGCCTTCATATTTACCATTCCATCCTACTAATTGTTTATTTGACTCAAATATTTTTACTCCTAAACGGTTATATATCATAAATTCCATATTATTAACGCCTTCTCCTATAACATATAATAAATCATTCTCGCCATCATTATTAGGTGAAAATGCTGTTGGCACAAATATATCCAGTTGTTTTGAG
The DNA here is from genome assembly GCA_964653185.1 of uncultured Bacteroidales bacterium. Taxonomy (GTDB): domain Bacteria; phylum Bacteroidota; class Bacteroidia; order Bacteroidales; family CAZZDX01; genus CAZZDX01. The sequence goes on along the minus strand of CAZZDX010000314.1, from coordinate 73 downwards.
ACATTCATATAATTTGTCTTTATAATAGTGTCTCTGCAATTATCTGTACTATATGCTATTAGCATTACAGAAT
>CAZZDX010000313.1:0-3622 GCA_964653185.1 uncultured Bacteroidales bacterium | reverse complement strand
CTAATTGACCTAAAAAATGACAAATACCCAATGCAAAATGACCAAAATAATGACCAATGCCCCAATTTAGACATTGGAAATTAGGGCTTGTTTAGGTCAATTAGAGTAATTAGAGCAATTAGAAATTTATATTATAGACAACAATGTTGGTAAAAAATTTTTCTTAAGCGCCTAAATCTAATTATAAAAAATAGAGTGTGAACGGTTACAAAAAAATAAATAATTTTTTAAAAATTACTTTATAATGTTTCATGTGGAACATAAATAAAAAAAATGTATAAAGAATATGACATAATTGTTGTAGGAGCAGGTCATGCCGGTTGTGAAGCCGCAGCTGCAGCCGCCAATATTGGCTCTTCTGTGTTGCTCATAACTATGAATATGACAAAAATGGCAAATATGTCATGTAACCCTTCTATGGGCGGAATAGCCAAAGGACAAATAATAAGAGAAATTGATGCTTTGGGAGGATATTCAGGAATAGTGGCTGATAAAACAATGATACAATTCAGGATGCTCAACAAATCCAAAGGTCCTGCTATGTGGAGCCCAAGAACTCAAAATGACAGATTGAAATTTTCGGAACAATGGAGATTAATGCTTGAAAAAACTCCTAATGTTGATTTCAGAGAAGATGATGTGATTTCTTTAATGATAAAAAATAATATCGTTAAAGGCGTTATCACTAAATTAGGTATAAAGATAAAAGCAAAAGCAGTTATTTTAACAAACGGCACTTTCCTTAATGGAATAATATATGTTGGCGATAAACATACAACAGGAGGACGAATAGGAGAACCGGCTTCAAAAGGACTGACAGAAGAATTAGTAAAATTTGGCTTTGAAGCAAAAAGAATGAAGACAGGAACGCCTGTAAGAGTTGATGGAAGAACTCTTGACTATTCAAAAATGACCGAACAAAAAGGAGATGAAAATCCACAGAAATTTTCTTTTACTGACACACCAAGATTAAAAAAACAAAAAAGCTGTTTTCTTACTTATACAAATCCTGAAGTTCATAATATTTTAAGAACAGGTTTTGACAAGTCCCCTCTTTTTAAAGGAATTATAAAAGGTGTTGGTCCAAGATATTGCCCTTCAATAGAAGATAAACTTGTAAAATTTGCTGATAAAGAAAGACATCAGGTATTTGTTGAACCCGAAGGATGGGAAACTGTTGAGGTATATGCTAATGGATTGGCTTCTTCTTTACCGGAACAAGTTCAGTATAAAGCATTAAAAAAGATTCCAGGATTTGAAAATGCCAAAATATTCAGACCCGGTTATGCAATAGAATATGATTATTTTCCACCGCAACAACTTAAATATACTTTGGAAACAAAACTTATAAATAATCTCTACTTTGCAGGACAGATAAACGGGACCACAGGATATGAAGAAGCAGCATGCCAGGGACTAATTGCCGGTATAAATGCTTACAGAAAACTAAATAATCTTTCGGATTTTATCCTAAAACGTTATCAGGCATATATTGGGGTATTAATTGATGATTTAATTACAAAAGGTACTGATGAACCTTACAGAATGTTTACTTCAAGAGCAGAATACAGAATATTGCTACGTCAGGATAATGCTGACCTTCGTTTAACAGCAAAAGGATATGAAATAGGACTTGCATCAAAAAAAAGAATGGACAGAGTCATTAAAAAACAAAAAGAAATTAAAAAAATTATTGACTTTATAGAAAACAAAAATGCAGAACCAAATGAAATAAATCCTTTGCTTCAGCAAATAAATACTCCTGCTGTTAAACAAAAAATTAAAATATCCAAACTTTTATTACGTCCGCAAATCTCTATTAACTCTCTTATAAAACATATAAGTTCCCTCTCTGAGTTTTTTGATTCTTTTAAAAGTGATACAAAAGAGGAAAGCATAGAACAAGCAGAAATATTAACAAAATATCAGGGATATATAGATAAGCAAAAAGAAGTAGCCGATAAGCTATCTAAACTTGAAGATATTGCATTGAGTGAAAATTTTGATTATCAAAAGTTAAAATCAATATCCTTTGAAGGTAGAGAAAAATTGTTAAAAATTAAGCCGATAACAATAGGACAGGCATCAAGAATAAGTGGCGTTTCGCCATCAGATATATCTGTTCTTTTGGTATATCTTGGCAGATAAAAATTAATGTTTCATGTGTTTATATTTTCGTAATTAGCTGATTATTAGTTGTTTAAATTTTAAAAAAATTTATTGTCAGAAATTAGAAATTGGAAATTAGAAATTTTGGTGTATATAGAAAGTTTTTTCCTAATTTCAAGTTTCAAATTTCAAGTTTCGTTATATAATCATCCCCTTGTGTGTGCGTTAGCTCATGGGTGTTTCATGTGAAACATTTATGACGAATAAATACTGATTATAATTTTTTAGTAGAGACGCGTTAGAACAAAGTAGAGACGAGTCGCGACTCGTCTCTACTACTGATAATGTTATACGAAAATATAAATGCCGTAGGATATTATACAAAAATATAAACAAGACAAACATATTCTTTATGGAAAAAATTGATAAATGTTTTATATGTGGTTCAAACGAATTTACCACTGTATTAACTTGTAAAGACCATTTCTTAACAAAAGAGACATTTAATATTGCAGAATGCAAAAAATGTGGGTTTAGATTTACTAATCCCAGACCTGCGGCTGAGCATATATTCAAATATTATGAATCTAAAGATTATATATCTTACTCTCACAGCAAAAAAGGAATTATAAACTTTTTGTATCAATTAATAAAAAAATATTCTCTTAAACAAAAATTCAATCTTATAAATAAATATAAGACATCATCAGGAAAAAAAATTCTTGATATAGGATGTGCAACAGGTGATTTTTTAAACATTTTTAAAAAAAATAACTGGCTCACTTATGGTATAGAACCAAACGAAAAAGTTCGTAACCATGCTGTCTCTCTTTATAATTTGAATATTAGAGATGAAAAAGAATTATTAAAATTAGAAGCTAATTCTTTTGATGTAATTACAATGTGGCATGTATTGGAACATATACACCAGCTTAATAAAAGGATAACAGAAGTAAAAAAACTCTTAAAAAAAGATGGCATTTTAATTATTGCTGTCCCAAATTATAAATCATTAGATGCTGATATTTATAAAGAATTTTGGGCAGGATATGATATACCGCGACATTTATACCATTTTTCACAATCAAGTATTAAAAATTTGTTTGAAAAATATAATTTTAAAGTTGAGAAAATCTTTCCTTTAAAATTTGATTCTTTTTATATAAGTTTACTTAGCGAAAAATATAAAACAGGAAAACCAAAATTTATAAACGGCTTTCTTAACGGACTAAAATCTAATATATCAGCAGCTAAAAATAAAAATGATTATTCAGGACTTATATATTTGATAAAAAATATGTAACTTGCTTTGTAATAAACATTTATGAACAGACACTATTTACTCATAACTTTTAAGTATCAAGACACAAGACACAAGATAAAAGCACAAAGTTCGTAATTCATAACTCATAATTTATAATTTTCTTTCATCTTACCAGCACCATCTTTTCACTCTTAATTACTTTTCCGTTTATAATAAGATTACAGATATAAATTCCTTTTCTCCAGCCCA
>CAZZDX010000312.1:0-3653 GCA_964653185.1 uncultured Bacteroidales bacterium | reverse complement strand
GAAATTTTGAAAATTTTATAAAATAAAAATTAAAATTTTCAAAATTTCGCAGAGGCGCGTGTTGCTTAAATCTATACCCCCGCCCTGAAGGACGGGGCTAATGATAATAATATATAATTTAACACTACTGTCCGACTAAAATAGAACGATGATGACGCTGATTGTTTATGATTATATATAATTTTTTAAAGTATTGATAATCAGCGAGAATCATAATAAATCATAAAAAATCTACGTTCTATTAAATAATTATAAAACTATAACCCCAAATTAATTTTTTTGTAGTGATTTATGTGATATAATAAGTGTTTTATTAAGTCAATAAATTTTTAGTCGGACACTAATGATAATTTAATTTATGAATAATTCAGATTATATTGTATTATAATTAATTTTGTATAATAACATAATTTTTATATCTTATGAAAAAAAAATATTTTATTTTTTGCTTTTTGCTTGTAAGCGTTCAGGGATTTTCACAAAACAAGATGGCTCCCAATACTGATTTTAAAACTTTTTTAAAGACAGAGACACTTGTAGTGCTTCACGAAGATCCTTTTTCAGGATTTGATAATACGATGAAATCATGTATGAAAGAATTTTGGAACATTACGCCTTATAAATTTATTTCAAGAAAAGAATTTGAATCAGAGAAATCAAATAAGAAATACTCATTTATAGTTTTTTCAGAAGTTCGTCAAAAAAAAGGTTCCCATATATACAAATACAATATTTTAAATCTGGTTATGGGAGGAAAAGCCGTTGATTTGAATGAAATGACTGACTTGATAGATGTGCCTTTATCTTATATTAAAGCTGATCAAAGTCATTATCTTTATAAAATGGGCGGTGTCTTATTGTTTATGCAATATTTTGTCAATTATAATATTGAACATCCTGATACAAAACTGTCAAAAATGGTTAAAAAGATTTCAGGACAAGTAAAGGATAAAGAATTTTGGCTTATTAAAGACGAATTAGCTCCTGATATTAATACAGTTAAAAAAATTAAAAAATATTATCCTTATACAGTAAAAATTGTTAGCAAAGAGGATATTAAAGAAGCTATTAAGCAAAGAAATAAGAATGTTATATTTCTTCATAAAATAGGTCCGGAAAAAACTACAGGACAGGGTAGATGCTGGAAATTTGTGATCTCAGCCAAAGATGGAATACCTTTATTTTATGCCAGCAAAAAAGTGAACAGCAAAAAACTGGATGCTTTTTTAAAAAAGGACTTTAAAAAATTAAGAAAACAATAATTAAAAAAATGGCTAATAACAAATTTTCAATACCAAAAGGAACCCGTGATTTCTCTCCTGAGCAGATGATTAAAAGAAATTATATATTTTCTGTTATAAAAAAGGTCTTTCAACGTTATGGATTTGTGCCCATTGAGACACCTGCAATAGAAAATCTTTCTACATTAATGGGAAAATGTGGGGAAGAAGGAGATAAATTATTATTTAAGATACTTAACTCAGGTGATTATTTATCAAAAATAGATGATAATGATTTGAAAAATATATCTTCAGGCAAATTAAGCTCTGATATATGCGAAAAAGGTCTAAGATATGACCTAACAGTGCCTTTTGCACGATATGTTGTTCAACATAGAAACGATATTACATTTCCTTTTAAACGATACCAGATACAGCCGGTATGGAGAGCAGATAAACCACAAAAAAGTCGATACAGAGAATTTTTTCAGTGTGATGTAGATATTATTGGAAGTAACTCTTTATTAAATGAACTGGAACTAATACAAATAATTGATGATATTTTTAGAGATTTCAATTTTAATATTGTAATAAAAATAAATAACCGTAAAATATTAGCCGGTGTTGCTGACGCTGTTGGAGAAACAGATAAATTTAATGATATTACTGTTGCTATTGATAAACTGGAAAAAATTGGTGCTGAAAATGTGAGCAATGAATTAATAAAAAAAGGAATATCACAAAATGCTATTACTCAATTGTTGCCAATTGTCAATTTATCAGGTTCTCCAGTAGAAAAGATTAATAAATTAAAACATTTTTTAAAAAATTCTGAGATTGGACTTAAAGGAATTGAAGAAGCAGAAATGATTTTTGATTATTTAAAATATGTAAACATAAAATATGAAGTGGAATTAGACCTGACATTAGCCCGTGGATTAAATTATTATACAGGCACTATTTTTGAAGTAAAATCAAAAGATGTAAAAATGGGTAGCATCTGTGGTGGAGGCAGATATGATGATTTGACAGGAATATTTGGATTGAAAAATGTATCAGGCGTTGGAATATCTTTTGGCGCTGACAGAATATATGACATATTAAATGAACTAAATCTGTTTCCTGATACTACTAATGTTACTACACAGGTATTATTTGTTAATTTTGGTAAACAAGAAGAAAAATATTGCCTTCCGTTATTGGCAAAAGTCCGTAAAGCAGGTGTTAATGCAGAGATATATCCATCGTCAGATAAAATAAAAAAACAAATGTCGTATGCTGACAAAAAAAATATTTCTTATGTTGTTTTAATTGGAAAAGAAGAAATAAATAGCAATTTATTAACAGTAAAAAATATGAACAATGGTGAACAACAGAAGCTAAATGTTGACGAACTAATCAATTATCTGTTAGACAAAAAAAACACCTTATAGAATGTTTGGCAAAATTTTTGTTATCTTTAATATAAAGTCAAATTTAAAATTATATAAATATGAAACATCCATGACTGGATACTTGAAAATTATGAATTATTAGTTATGAGTATAAGTATGAGTATAAGAATAAAGATTAAACAACAAAAGCTAAAAGTCCGAAGTATTTAAAAATGAACCAATTACAAAAATATAAACACATGAAAACAATTAAATTAATATCAGTATTTTTTTTGTTTACTACAATGACAATAAATGCACAAATTAATATAAACAAAATTGTAAACAAAGCCAAAGACGAGATAAATAAGAATAAAAAGACACATTTGTCAAATGATGAAATCATCAGAGGATTAAAACAAGCCCTTGAGGTTGGAACCAATAACTCTGTTTCCGAGTCCTCAAAAATTAATGGATATTTTGGAAACCCTAAAATAAAAATACCTTTTCCACCTGATGTTAAAAAAATTGAAACAAAAGCAAGAGAACTGGGAATGGATAAAGAAGTTGACAGGTTTGTATTAACATTAAACCGTGCAGCAGAAGAGGCATCCAAACAGGCAGCACCTGTTTTTTTGTCCGCTATAAAAGGTATGACAGTAACTGATGGAATAAAAATATTAAATGGTGCTGATGATGCAGCAACTCAATATTTAAAACAAAATACATCAGTCCAGTTAGAACAAAAATTTAAACCAATAGTAAAAAAAGCCCTGCAAACAGTTAATATAACTAAATATTGGAATCCTATTATCACAACTTATAATAAAATACCTTTTGTAGAACAAATGAATCCTGATTTGGAGGAATATACTACGCAAAAAGCTATTCAAGGATTGTTTAAGTTAATTGCCGAAGAAGAGACAAAAATAAGAAAAGACCCGGCAGCAAGAATAACTGATTTGCTTAAAAAGGTCTTTGGAGGATAAAAAAAATAAAAATGTCTGTAACCGTTCACAACTAAAAATTATATCCATCAACTAACGGCTTAAATGATTGA
>CAZZDX010000311.1:0-3701 GCA_964653185.1 uncultured Bacteroidales bacterium | reverse complement strand
GAAACCATTTGGAAGTACCCCTTTATTTAAAATTTAGTCGGTCAGTAGTGAAAAATAATATCAAAATTAGAAATAAAAAATTTATTTTTTGATATTAATTTTGGTTTAATTCATTAAGCAATCCTTTGATGTCAATATTATACATCTTGGCAATTTTTCCTATTTCTAACACACCCATTTCATAAGCAGCCATTGGACATTGTAAACAAGGCAAATTGTATTTTTTAAGAATTTCTTTTGCGTTAGGTGTTTTTAGAATTTTTGCTAATGTTGTATTTTCTGTTATTTCATTTTGCATAATTTTATCCTCTTTTTTTATTAATATTTATTTAAAGCATATATTTAATGCCCCAAAAGTATAAAAATTATCATTAGTGTCAGACTAAAAATTTATTGACCCCATAGATAATAATCAACGGGGTAAACTTGATAAAACACTTATTATATCACATAAATTACCACAAAAAATTAATTTGGGGTCAGGCAGTTGCCTGATTATTTAATAGAACGTAGATTTTTTATGATTTATACTATTTATATTTTGGAATTTGTTTTTTTGTTAAGAACAAATTTATTATAAAAGAAAAGTGCCAGAACTGTTAATATTCCAATACCGGTAAATATTAGCCATATTTTTGAAGGATTGTATTTGTCCCAAAGCATATTGGTAAGTTCTTGTTTGTTAAGTCCTGTAAGATTAGAAGCTCTGTTTATATAATCATTTTGAGTAAAATTTTTTGATATTTCAGGTATATGCAGACCTCTTGCTGCAACTTCTGTTTTAAGAAGTGATATTTTATCAGACATAGATTCATAGACCTTTCCTGATATAATGCCTGCAAAAAAATTACCGGCAGCCATAGGCAAAAAACTACATCCCATATAAAGTGCCACCTTATCTTTTGGTGCTATCTTTCCTATATATTCTGTAATCTTTGGTGAACTTGCCATCTCGCCAACAGAAAAAACAAAAATGCTTATAAACAAGAAAAAAGGATTATGCGTAGCAAATGTAAGACCTATGCCAACAGAACAAACCAAAAAACCTGACATCATAGCTTTTACAGGTCTTAATTTCATTATAAGTGTTGATATAAGTATTTGAAACAGAATGATATAGCCCGCATCAATGTCTGCTATTACTTCAGGATTGATTATGCCTTGTTTTGTCCCGACAACAGCAGCCAGTTTCGGAGAAAATGAATGAATAGCATTATATACAGAACTTGTATCTATCCATTGGTCAATAAAATTAGGTAATGTATAAAATAATTGATTATACATTGTCCAAAATCCTATAATTATTATTAAAAAAAACAGAAATTTGAAATCTGAAAGAGCAATATATATATTTTTAAAAATAGTTGAAAAAGTATGAGATAAAGGTTCTTTGTTTATTTTTCGGTTTGGTTCTTTATAAAAAAATATTACAAGAATAAAGTTAAGGGCAATTATTACAGAAGACATAATAAAAACATATCTCCAGTCAAAAGACCTTAGTTTAGAAGAAAACAAAGGGGCAATAAAAGCTCCTATATTTACCATCATATAATAAATGCCAAAGCCGATAGAAGAAGTTGTGTCATCTGTTGTTTTACTTACAGTGGCTGCAATTATTGGTTTAAAGAGAGCAGCGCCAACAGCAATATAAAGGAATACCAAAAATACACCTGTATATGATGTAACATATCCCATTGTCAAATATCCTGTTGAGAGTATAGTAAAAGCAATGAGTAATACTTTTTTATAACCAAATTTATCAGCTATTGCACCGGTTATAACAGGAAGGAAATATAAAACAGCAACAACAGTTCCCATAAGAAGACCTTTTTGCGACTGGGTAAATCCTAAAGCACCTGTATCTCTTGAATTTGTAAGATACAGAGCAAGCACCATAAAAATTCCATACCATGCCCATCTTTCAAATAATTCCATGGTATTAGCTACCCAAAAAGTCCTTGGAAATTTTTTAAATACTTTGCTCATAATTTAAATAGTGTCTCACATATAACCACTTTATGTAAAATTAGAAGTCCCCTTAATGTTTCATCAAACCTCTTCCTGTCTTTTTTATTTTATTGTTGTCGGTAAATTCGGTAATTAACTTGTCTAATATTCCATTAATAAAAATTTTACTTTTAGGAGTGCTATATAGTTTAGCTATTTCAATATATTCATCTAATGAAACTTTTACAGGTATTGAAGGGGACTCTAATATTTCGTATAAAGCCATTTTCATAAGCAATACATCTATTACTGCAATTCTTTCTATCTTCCAATTTTTTGCTTTTTCAGAAATCATTTTCTCGTATTCTTTGTTATGAAAAATAGTTTTTCTAAACAGTTGTATAATAAAATCTTTATCTTCCTCAGCATCTTTTCCATTAGAATTTTTATATAAACTAACTAAATGGGTATTATTATCAGAATTTTCATCAAAAGATTTAAAAGTTTTTAAAACCATAATACCTGCTGTATCATAATCATCAGCCCAATAAATGCTCTTTTCTTCAAAAAAACATCGTAAATCAAAAGAGTTTAATATAAATTTTTTAAATAATTTTGTAATAATATCCTTATCTGAATCATACAGATTATCAGACGATTTTAAATATTCTAAATATTCTTTACTTTTTTTTATTTTCAAATAAGTTTTTCGTATTAAACTTTGTTCTTCTTTTAATAAGATTTTTCTTGATTCTATATTTGATAGAAATTCTGCGTTATTTTCTAATTGTTTAATAAATTTATTATTAACAATTTTTATGTTGGGATTCAAATCTTCTGATGTAGGAAGATGTTTATGCTTTGCTTCTTCCATTTTATCTCTAAAGAAGTTAGTAAGCTCAACTAATAATAAAAGTTGATAAAGATATAAATCATAAATACTATCTATTCTATGCAACATTTCTTTTTCTGCAATATCAATTCTTTTATCATTAGATTGAAAAAAAGCATACAATGTCTGCATAACTTTAATCCTGAGTTGTCTTCTATTAAGCATATTATTATTTGAATAAAAAATGTAACTATTCAGATTATCAGAAACATTAGGTAACAAGGTCAAAATCTATATAATTGCTAATAATTTTTGATACATGGATAATTACTGAAAAACTGTTTAAAATTTTCAGCAAAAGTAATTTATTATATCTTTTTTAAAAAATAATTATTTTTCTTTTTTTTAATACTTCTTTTTTTTATAAATTTGCCGTTAAAATAATAAAATAAAAAGACAAAAATAATTATGGAAGAAAAAGAGAAGAAACAAAGGGATGAAATTTTTTCTACTGTTGTAAGGGCAGGGAAAAGAACATACTTTTTTGATGTAAAGGAAACAAGAGCAGGAACCCTGTATCTTACAATTACTGAAAGCAGAAGATATTTTAGTGAAGAAGAAAATAAATTTTATTACAAAAAACATAAAGTATTCTTATATAATGAAGATTTTGATAAGTTTACTGATGGTTATACACAAGCTGTTGAATATATTAAATCAAACCAAGAGCAAGAACCTGAAGAAATAGACAAAAATCCTGAACAAGATAAATTTTCAGATGTGAAATTTGAAGATTTAGATAATAAAGACAAAACTGACACTGAAACAAATGGAAACAAATAAATCTTATTCCGATTTATTAGCCTGATTAATTACTTCGTGAGATCGGTTATTCGCTTCGCTCATGAGATCACTTCGTTAA
>CAZZDX010000310.1:0-3702 GCA_964653185.1 uncultured Bacteroidales bacterium | reverse complement strand
CAAATATTGCCTGTTCAAAATCACAACTATAAACATTATACTTGGAATCAAAGGATTCCATACCAATTTCTATATTAGTAAAATTATTTTGGTTAAATGTAATATATTTCACACCCCACTGGTATATACCTATAGAACTTCTGCCTGTTGCATTTGCAGGTGCATAAAAGGGATTGTTTGTATTTGTATAAGTATAAAAATAATCTATATCATAACATGGGTCTAAAAGAGTCCCGCCTTCAAAATGACAATTTTGAATTGAGCTTGTGTTATTATATTGATATGGCATAAACTTAATACCTATTGCATTATTTGTAAAGTATGCATCTGCTGCATTAATAATTCCTCCGCTGTAATTCAAGTCATATTGAAATCTTTTGCATATATAACATTCATTTGATATACACAGTTTGGTTTTGCCAAGCAATACTCCTACATGAGCATCTCTTATAATAATTTTCCCAGCACCGGACAAAATACTAACTTTACCCTGGTCGGCTGTAATTGGACTGTCTGCTTTACCCCATACTTCTATTCCCTGCCACATATTTCCGCAACTGCTTAATCCTTTAAGCCTACATTTTTGTAATATTAATTTTCCGCCTGGTTCTACAATTATTTTCCCCATTGGACCAAATTCTAATCTAACACCTGGGTCTCCCTGTCCTACTATGGATAGGACAGTCCCTGAACTTACTGTTATTAATCCCTGAAAATAATATATTCCATAAGATAAAGTAACAGGACCAACTACTACATAGTTATTAGTTAATGGAACTTTTTTTAAATTGGGTATATTATATTCAGGATAAGAAAATGTTTCTGAACAGCAATCAGCATTATAACTTGTCGTTGAAGGAATAATATTTATAATTTGGGATGAACAGGAATGTCCGCACCCATTATCAGCTATTAATGATACTGCATAATAACCAGGTGTATTATATACGTGCACAGGGCTATAATCTGTTGCTGTATTATTTGTTCCTGAAGATGGGTCACCAAAATTCCAATTTAATGTAACAGTAGGATCTGTAATATTTATATCTGATGGATGAAAGTTTACCAGTGTACTATGGCAAACGTTATTAGTAAAACTAAAACCTGAAGCAACTACAGCATTATAATTTATTATACCTGTCCCTGTATAAGTTATGCTCCCAGATTGTTGGCAATCAGTTGGTCCTACATAGATGCCAAAATATGAATTAGAGGGAGTACCATAATTTATAACCGGGTATATATCAATGGTTCCATAATTATTAACATTAGCACCATTTTCAATGCAAAGGTAAGCACCACACAGTACTGTGATTTTTGAATTATCAGCAATACTTAAATTTGCTAAATTTCTGATTAAAAGAATACCACCGGCTTCAACGATAATTTCGGCGTTATTATCAAGTGTTAAATTTCCATTTTCACCTACTTCTAAAATACAATTTTCCGGTATTACAAAAACTCTGTTTTCCAAATGCAACGTCCCATTATTTTCTACAACCATTTTAGTATACAGCTGTCCGATGATTCCGTCTATCTCAGCACCTTGATCTAAAACAAGATTTGCATCATTAACAAAATGCATACTTGCTCCGTTTGAAATACGGAAAGTTGAGTTTTGTTCAAGTTTAAATTCTACATCAGAACCATCAAAATTAATAAGAGCTCCATCTTGGTTCAAAACAGCATCATATTCATAGCTTTGATTATAATACGGATAATCACCCGGGTCAGAAGTGAGTATATAATGATCATTAATGTTTTTGACAGCTATTTTATGATAAGTTAATAAATTATTAATAGTGAAACCTCCGGTGGATAAACCTGCTGCATTCATTATTGCACTTAGCATATTTACTCTTCCATGTCCCATAATATAATCCAAATCGGGGTCTGTAAATCCCTGATCGTCTAGTCCACTATTTGCATATGTATTACCGAATTCAAGAGCAGATTGATCTCCATCTTCGGGTAAAAAATTAAAATTATCAGGACTATATCCTACTCCAAATGGATTATAACGTACTTTATCTGCTGTTTCATTCAGTATTCTTTCAATATCAGAATTTTGTAATAAAGGGTTTATGGCAGACATACAAGCTGCAACAGTTGCTACTATTGGACTTGAAAGAGATGTTCCGCTACTTACAGTATAACCATTCCATGGTGTAGTTACAGCAATTCCTTTACCAGGTGCAGTAATGTCAAGATATCCGTCTTTCTGATTAGAATCATCAACTCCTGATAATGAAGGATTAATAACATTATAATTGTAATTCTCTCCAACTAGACTTCCCCTGCCATATTCATATTCATCTAATGCTGTAGCACCTACACCTATAACTCCAGGAAGTGCAAATGGGTAACCTACTCCAGGGGTAATTTCATACATATCATCACCCCAAGCCACAACAGCATTCCCTGTTGCAGCAAATATCATTATCCCATAGACATCAATAAGAGATTGTATATTACCCAATAAAATATCATTATCAGAATATGGTGCATAATAAGCACGAGGCAAGATTTTTGACGGAGGATTAGAAGTAAGAAAAGCCCAGCTTAAGTTAAGGAATTTTGGATAGGATCCATTTTGAGTATGTGAGGATAATAGTTCACTTATTGATTGATGAAAATTTGGCCCTTCACAAAGATCATGGGTATTTAGCAAAGGAACATCATACCCAACGGATATAGTACCTGTTTCAGTATCATCAGCAGGATTTGAAGCTATTAAACTTGCAACTTCAGTTGAGTGGGTCTTATTTGGGTGACACACAGAGAGAAATTCAGAGGCAGAATGTACAATTCTAGCAGGATTTTGAAATTCATTATGAGTAGAATCTGCAAGTCCAAGATCAATAATAGCAACAACTTTTCGTGAAGTTGGTTGTATATTTTGTAAAAATACCCATGCGTTTGGTGCTTGTATTTGGTCAATATGCCATAATGAATTCCCATATTCTTCATAATAAGGGACACCGCTTTGCATTGCCATAATAGTATATGGAGGATTCGCTTTATCAATATATGGATTGTTTCGTAAATCTTTTATAATACTATCAATGTTTACCATTACAGGGAAAGCCACATAAAAAATATTTTTGTTTCTGATATCATTAGCATAATCATCCAAATTACTTCTTTTAAATATTATTGAATCTGGATTTCCTCCGTTTGCAGTGATATAATTATCAAAAATAGTTTTAAGAGATAAACATTGAGATGATATGCAAGAAGTGCCTTTATGCGTTTGATCACTATAATCTACAGGTATTACCTGATCATTGATTGTTTTAATCAGAATTGTATTGGAAAATAAAGTATCATTTCTATATTCTTTTGGTCCCAAATCAACCATAAGAGGTTTCTTTACTTGAACAATAATTTTATCCCGTGCCATACATCCATTAATATCTATCACATCCAAAGTATATTCATGTGTTTCATTTGGACTCGCTATTGGATTAGCAATAGTAGAATCATTTAATCCTATTGAAGGACTCCATCTGTAAGTATAACCAGCGATAGCTGAATGTCCAATTATAGCACTGTCTCCTTCCTCAATTATTACATCAGGTCCGGCAAAAATATCAAAAGAAGGACAAACAATCATTTTAACACAAACCCCCAAATAACCATTAACATCCTGTTGTTGTTCAACTTTAATATAATATGTATTGCCTGTTGTTAAATTATTTG
>CAZZDX010000309.1:0-3716 GCA_964653185.1 uncultured Bacteroidales bacterium | reverse complement strand
TTAAGCTTAATGATAATATATTAACTATTCCAGTACCAAGTTTGTTTTTTTATGATTGGCTTGAAACAAAATATATTGATTTATTAAAAGCAACAATAAAGAAAGAATTAGGACCTGCAGGGAGATTGGAATACAGTATAATTATGGATAATTCATACAATAATTCTAATCCATATACAATAAAGCTTCCTACTTTAAACAAAAAAGCAACAAAAAATCAATATGTATCAGTACCTATTAATATAAATAGGAACGAATCAAAATTTATTCCTAACCCTTTTATTATTCCCGGATTAAAAAAGATAAATATTGAATCACAACTTGTAGAGAGTAAATCTTTTGAGAATTTTGTTGAAGGCGATTGTAATCGTCTTGCTCGTTCTGCTGGCTATGCTGTTGCAAATAATCCTGGCAAGACATCTTTTAATCCACTTTTTATATATAGTAATGTTGGATTAGGAAAAACACATCTTGCTCATGCTATAGGACTTAGGGTAAAAGAAAGTTTCCCTGATAAGACAGTATTATATGTTTCAGCAGAACAATTTACTACGCAATTCATAGATTCTATAAAAAATAATAATAAAAATGATTTTGTCCATTTTTATAATATGATTGATGTTTTGATAATTGATGATATTCAAATTCTTTCAGGCAAAGAAAAAACACAAGATGTATTTTTCTATATTTTTAATCAGTTACATCAAAATAGCAAGCAGATTGTTATCACTTCTGATAAAGCTCCTATTGAAATGAAAGGAATAAATTCCAGATTGCTTTCACGGTTCAAATGGGGATTATCTGCTGATTTACAAACTCCTGACCTTGAAACGCGAATTGCTATAATTAAAAATAAACTATATAACGATGGCGTTGAAATGCCAAAAGATGTTATTGAATACCTTGCAGCTAAAATAACTACTAATATAAGAGAAATTGAAGGATCAATTATATCAATACTTGCTCAATCTTCTCTTAACAAAAAAAATATAGATTTAGATCTTGCAAAGCAAATGATTGATCAATTTGTAAAAACAAATAAGAAGAAAATTTCTGTTGATCATATTAAAAAAATTATTTATGAATATTTTGATATGCCAATAGATCGTATTAATTCCAAAACCCGCAAAAGAGATATTGTTCAAGCTCGTCAACTTGCAATGTATTTTTCAAAAAGATATACTAAATTGCCATTAGCTACAATAGGACTACATTGTGGAAACAAAAATCATGCAACGGTCTTACATGCCTGCCGTATTGTCAATAATTTAATTGAAACCGATAAAAAGTTTAAAAGATATGTAAAAGAATTAGAGACAAAAATTAACCTTTAAAAATTATATGTTTTTATCGTTTTAATTTATAAAGTTTATTTTAAGGCGTTGTGAAAAAATAACATGAGCATTTATGCTCATTTTTTTTTGATTTTTTTAGAAGCTCTTTAATATCAGATTTCCTGACTAAGTGGGGATTTTTAGTAACACTTGTTTTTTTGTGTAACTTTATGACTAACTTTGTGAAACTCTGTGTAATAGCTGTTTCACAAAAAAACACAGTGGTGTTTTCATGCCATTTTTCCTATCATCAAATATTATAAAATTGATTATTAATGTATTATACTTGACGGGTCAGGAAATCTGAATATAATACTTTTTTAATTTCTATCAATATTATTAAGGTCGTCAAAAGCTGTTTTTAATCTTTCTTTCATAAATTCTTCACTAGATCTGAGCCATTTTCTCGGGTCATAATATTTTTTGTTTGGTTTATCTTCACTTTCGGGATTTCCTATTTGTCCCTGAAGATAGTCGTGATATTTTGTTTCATAATTTCTTGTGCCGTCCCAGAAAGCCCATTGAGTGTCAGTGTCAATATTCATTTTAATAACGCCATAGCTGATAGCTTCTCTTATTTTTTCGCGTCCTGAACCGGAGCCACCATGAAATACAAAGTTTATAGGGTTTTCTTTTGTGTTTAGTTTTTGCTGAATATATTTTTGAGAGTTGTCAAGTATTTTAGGTGTTAATTTAACATTACCGGGTTTATAAACGCCGTGGACATTACCAAAAGCAGCGGCAATAGTAAATCGCGGACTGATTTTGCTTAGTTCTTCATAAGCAAAACAAACATCTTCGGGTTGTGTATAAAGTTTTGAATTAGCTATACTGGTGTTATCAACGCCATCTTCTTCACCACCGGTGCATCCTAATTCTAATTCAAGAGTCATATCTATTTTGCTCATACGTTCCAGATATCTTTTGCATATTTCTATATTTTCTTTTATAGGTTCTACTGATAAGTCAAGCATGTGAGAGCTGAATAATGGTTTTCCGTGTTCTTTATAGTATTTTTCGCCATAGTCCAGTAAACCATCTATCCAAGGCAGTAATGATTTTTTGCAATGGTCAGTATGTACTATTACAGGCACGCCATAAGTTTTAGCAACATTATGAATATATAATGCTCCTGCTATACCGCCTGTTACAGCTGCTTTTTGATTATCGTTTGATAATCCTGTTCCGCTAAAGAATACGCATCCTCCATTTGAAAATTCAATGATTAATGGAGAGTTAACTTCTCTTGCAGCTTCTAATGCTGCGTTAATAGAATTTGTGCCAATAACATTTACTGCTGGCAATGCAAATTGATTTTCTTTTGCAATTCTAAAGATTTCCTGAACATCATCTCCGGTAACAACTCCTGGAGAAACTTTATCTAATATTTTTTCTTGCATAATTTTTTTTAATATTTATTTGGTTAAACAATTAATTTTTTATTTTTAGATTATTTTTTTTAACATTTATAAACCTGATTTATGGAATATTTTTGACATTTTTTGTTGAATTTTTGATTTATGTTGATTGTTTATTTGTGATGGTTGTGACGATTGTGGGCGTGTGGAGACGTTGCATGCAACGTCTCCACATTGTAATCAACAACAATATCACCATTATTATTACATTTTTTTTTTTTAATTATTGATTTTAATTTTATTTTTTAACATTATTTATATCATTATGTTTATAGAAAAATGCATCCAACAAAAATATAGCCCCGTAGGGACGAAATATTTATCAAAACATTATCAATAGGGCGTTTTATCATTCTAAATTATTTTTAGTCGGACAATACTGATAAAAAATCAAAATTAAATAAATTATTTAATGTTTTTCCATTTTTTGATATAAGTTTTTTTGAAATATTTTAGCCATTTATCTTTATTGGTATAAATTATAGCATTTGGTCTGGGTCTTGCATCAGGATTTTCTTCATGGTCTTTTATAGCTAATTTTTTTGCCAGGTTTTCCTGAAGATTTCGTGAGTATTTTTTAGGATATTTTTTCTTTTTAAGCAGTTTAAGTAAAGATAAGGCATTTTCAAAATTATTGTTTTCCGTATAAAAAGTAATACTGTAAATTGTAAGGTTTAAGTTGTTTTGTAAGCATATAAAATTAAATAATGGTATATGTTCAAGTCCATATTTTTTTATTTTAAAGTCGCTGTAATATTTTTCAGCATATAGATATTTATTAACGGATTGATATATTATGCTGTCTGTTAAAAGTTGTTTGGCTTCTTTAATATATTTTTGATAATTAGCAGCGAGTATATATTTGAATTTTAACTCAGATGCAGTTGATGTGTCAATATTGCATGATTTATTAATTGTTGCTATAGATATTGCATTATCAAATAATTTTTCAGATTGTATAAAG
>CAZZDX010000308.1:0-3717 GCA_964653185.1 uncultured Bacteroidales bacterium | reverse complement strand
ATTTTTTATACATTTTTATAACTTACTGTCCATCAATTTGTTACAAATAATAGGGGTCAGGAAATCTGAATTTAGACATTGGAAATTAGGGCTTGTTTAGGTCATCAGGCAGTTGCCTGATAGAGCAATTAAAAATTTATATTATAGACAACAATCTTGGTAAAGTTTTTTTCTTAAGCGCCTAAATCTAATTATAAAAAATAGAGTATGAACGGTTACTTTTATTTAAAACAACATTGGACAGTTTCTACGGCACTGCTATCTTGTAATCTGTATCAGACAGACAAATACAAATAAATCTTTTTTAGTATTTATTAATTCGGGATATATTAATAATTTTGCGGTGGAATTACTAAAATTTTCAGGAAATAAAATATGAATAATCCATATATGATTGATTGGGCAATTACTAACAGATGCAATCTTGATTGTTTGCATTGCAGAGGTATGGCGTATGAAGAACTTAATAATAATGATGTATTAAGAGTAGCAAAAGAAATATTTTTACTTAAGCCAATGTGGGTTATTATTGAAGGAGGAGAACCACTCTTGCGTGATGAATTATTTGAAATCATAAAAATTATTCATAATAGTAAAATCAAAATTTATCTTATCAGCAATGGAATGTTACTTAATGAAGATATTGTAAAAAGATTTAAACATTTAGATGTAAATCTTATGATAAGTATAGATGGTGCAGATAAAAAAAGTTATGAAGAAACAAGAAAAGGAGCAAGTTTTGAGAAGCTGAAAAAATCTGTAGCAATTGCAAAAAAATATGATATTCTTGATTCATGTCCTGTTACAATAGGAAAACATAACTACAAGCAAATTAATGAATTATTCAAATTTGTAAAAGATGTGGGATATAAAAAGATTACATTTTTAGGACTGAAGCCATGTAAAGATTATAGCAAATATGTTTTGAGCTGGGAAGAATACAAAGATGTCTTTTTTTCCATAATTAAATATCAAAAAAAATTTCAAATGGATATATATGTTGATGAGCCATTCTTTAAACCGTTTTTAAAAGAACATAATATAAATTATTCATCAAATTCTGACAATGGTATTATAGTTAATAATGTTTCACGTTGTATTTTTGGAGAATATATGTTTATAGAAACAAACGGTGATGTAAAGCCATGCACATTTGCACCTCTTGTAATGGATAATATAAAAGAAAAATCACTTAATAAAATTTGGGATAATATGCAAAATTCAGAATTAATTAAAGAGATAAAAGATTTCAATATGAGAGAAAGTCCATGTAAGGAATGTAAATATCTAAATGAATGTGGCGGATGCAGGTCAAGGACATTTGCTTTAACTAATAGCTGGACAGCATCTGATCCTTGTTGTCCTTTAAGGGAGGTAAAGTAATGAGAATTGTAGGAATTGACCCTGGAACATATAGTTTTGACCTTTTTGGTATGGAAGATGGCAAAAAAATTATCATTGATGAATCAATTAAATCAGAGGATGTGGTTAAGGATTTTAATATTCTTATCAGGAAACTAAAAAAACTAATGCCATTAGATATTATAATTGGTCCTTCAGGGTATGGAATACCATTAAAAAAAATAAAAGATATAACAGAAAAGGATATTGGAAAAATGATTCCTTTAGACACTAAAGTGCCTGTAAATGAAGGGATAAAAAATGTGCTTTTAGAAATGAAAAGATTAAA
Organism: uncultured Bacteroidales bacterium; assembly: GCA_964653185.1. GTDB lineage: Bacteria > Bacteroidota > Bacteroidia > Bacteroidales > CAZZDX01 > CAZZDX01. The sequence goes on along the minus strand of CAZZDX010000308.1, from coordinate 2,027 downwards.
AATGCCAATCTGTTTTACTCCCGGTGTTATAAATCTTAAAACAGTTCCTGCTTACAGAAAATGGAATAAATTTGATATGGGCACAGCAGATAAAGTATGCTGTATAGCGTTAGGAATAAAAGACCAGTCAGAAGGTTTCGGAATTTCTTTTAACAAAACATCTTTTATATATGTAGAGGTCGGATATGGTTTTACTGCTGTAATGTCTGTTATAGATGGAAAAATTGTTGACGGAATAGGCGGAACAAACGGAAGTTTAGGATTTATTGCAAGTGGTGGAATGGATGGTGAAATGGTTATTAGATTAAAACCGCCATTAACTCAGGATATTCTTTTTAAAGGAGGTATAAAAAATTTTGTTGGTAAAAATATTGAGCCAAAAAATTTAATACAATTTAAAGAAGCAATAACGTTTTTCGGAGAAAGTATTGAAAAAGATGTTGTTTCAATGTTAGTTACCAATCGTAAGCCAAAAGAAATTATTATTTCAGGCAGGTTAACAAACTATAATTTTATAAGCAAAGAACTAATAAACAGATTCAGGAAATATGCTCCTGTGATTAAAGTAAAAAAGATGTCAAACATTGCAAAAGAAGCTGCCTGCGGTGCTTATATTATTGGAGAAGGATTGCTTGACGGCAATTATTATGAACTTGTAAAAAATATGGAGATATAAAAGTATTTATATATACTTTGCACTTCGGCAAGCTCAGTAGAGCCGTAATATAATTTGTCATTCATTTATATACTGCCCGCTAAATCCTGATTTATCAGGTATTTCACTATGGTCATTTGTTCGTGGAATTTTAACTATAAGACATTCTCAATATTTTGAAAAAAAAATGATTTTTATTTTTTTTTATTAAAAAAATATTTATTTTTGCCGTATGAATATGAAATTTTTCTATCCACATATAAAAGATAACAGTATTTTTTCTGCTTTTCCTTTCATGTGCTTGCTTGAAACTCACACTGCCGTAGAGAGAGAGAGAGAGAGAGAGAGAGAGTAATTATAATCACATTATTTTCAAGTTCTACCCGTTTTTGCCGTATTTTGGCGAAGCGGGTTTTTTTTTGCTTTGGCGCCAAAAATGCCGCTTAGCATAAATTTATAAAACACCCGCTGGGCTTGCAACCCCGCTGATGTTTCAAATAAATAATATATGTATAACAAAACAAACATTGCACTTGATAATATCTAAACTCTGAAGCTCAATGTTAAAAAAAACATTATCTTTGGACGCACGGTTCTTCAGCAAAATGCTGAGATAATTACTGCGAAAGTGGAAAAAATTTTTATAGCGATTGCCGAAAAACTTTATGAGTAGGCGTAAATTTAAAAATTATAAAAATATGAAAAAGAAAAAAATAAATTTTAAAGTTCTTGAAAAAGATAATAATAATTCTTCCATTGAAGATTTAATCATTCCGTCAAAAAATATGGAAAAAATAAAAGGAGGTAAAGCGTGTGGTGTTTTTTGTATAGTTTGTCTTACACTAGGTCTTTGTTTCACGTTAGGAGGGGAAAAACCACCCCCCACTGCATAATTTATTTAGGGGTTGATTAGTCAGCCCCTTTTATTTTAATTTTAGAAACACTATGCAAATAAAACAATATAGATATGAAATGGTCAATTTTTAACACTTTATTTAAAGCAAAACAAAATACTAATTACATTTTATTTAATTCTTTATCTGGTACAGTATTAGAATTAACTACAAATGATTATAATGAATTAATTAATATTAAAAATAATACTCAATTATTAAATCAGTATTCTAATAAAAAGGAATTAATTAAAAAAAAAATATTTGTTGAAAATGATGAATTTGAAATCAATAAAAAACAATTAATAACAATTCAAAATAGGTTTCAAACAAATATCCTTAATTTAACAATTGTTCCAACACTAATGTGTAATTTTAAATGTATATATTGTTTTCAAAATGATATTAATAATAATTATATATTAAATCACTATTATCCGACTAAAATTGAAAAACAAATTTTTTAAATCATAAACAAC
>CAZZDX010000307.1:0-3731 GCA_964653185.1 uncultured Bacteroidales bacterium | reverse complement strand
GCCGACTGTTGACTGTTGACTGTTGACTGCCGACTGTTGACTGGTCGGTAGTCAATCGTTTACAATATAACTCACCGCTATCTTCCTTGTCTCTTTGTCAGTTAATACATAATCATTATATGTTGGCTTTGCAATAAAACTCACTATGTGCATACACTTTTCAATAATATCTGACATTTCAAGAAAACCAATTTTGTCTTTTAAAAAAGCATCAACAACGACTTCATTAGCAGCATTCATAATACAAGGCATATTGCCTCCTTTGTCTAACGACTCAAATGCTAAAGCAAGATTGCGAAAACTTTTTGTGTCAGGCATCTCAAAAGTCAAGTTTGGATAATCTAAAAAACTAAAACGCTCATAATCGGATTTTAATCTTTTAGGATAAGAAAGAGCATACTGAATGGGTATCCTCATATCAGGCAGTCCCATCTGAGCTTTCATAGAACCATCATGAAACTGAACAATAGAATGAACTACTGATTGCGGATGTATCACAACATCAATTTGATTATGCTTTAACCCAAATAGCCACTTTGCTTCTATAACCTCAAGACCTTTGTTCATCATAGTTGCAGAATCTATTGTTATCTTATCTCCCATATTCCAGTTAGGATGTTTTAAAGCTTGTTCTTTTTTTACTTTACAAAGAAACTCTTTCGTCTTACCTCTAAAAGGTCCGCCGGAACTAGTAAGATAAATTTTTTCAACAGCATTATCAGATTCTCCTGAAAGACATTGAAAAATAGCTGAATGTTCAGAATCTATCGGATAAATATTAACTCCTTTTTCTCTTGCTAATCCTGTTATCAACTCACCTGCAACAACCAAGCTCTCTTTATTGGCAAGAGCAATCTGTTTTCCTGATTTAATGGCATTTATAACAGGACGCAATCCTGCAAATCCAACAATAGCAACTAACACCTTATCTATTGAGTCCATTTCAACTATCTGACTTATTGCATCTATACCTGCATATACTTTAATGCCAAATTTGTGAAACAAAGCTTTGGAAACTTTGTCATAAAACTTGTCATTGCCAATGACAACAGCATTAGGTCTAAACTTAACAGCTTGTTTTATAAGTAAATCAGCATTATTTTGAGCTGTAAGAACCTCTACTTCAAACTCTTCGGGATGTTGGCTTATAACTTCCAAGGATTGCTTTCCTATTGACCCTGTTGACCCTAATATTGCTATATGTTTCTTCAATATGTTTTTTTTTATGTTTATATTTTTAAACTGCCTGAAACGGACAAATTTACATAAAAAACCGTATATATATTATCAATGGCTAAAAATAATTTTATTTTACAATCTGCCTAATGCATACGGTTTGGTATTAACACATCAAAATATTATTAAAAAAATAATTAATGATTTAGATTTATAAAAAAATTATATATTTGTTTATTATTAAAAAATAATTTGTCTTTGAATAAATATTAAATTTGCATTTTTATCCATAATTTGACATAATTCACATAAAAATTATATAAAGAAATCGCAATGAAATACACAACTAAAGGCAATCAAATTATCATAAAAATTCCTGCATCAAATGATGGAAAATTTAGATTTAAAACAAGAAGCAATAATTTGTATTTGGGAAATACTTTTGCTACAAGAAAAAATAATTTTGATAAAAATGTATATTTGGAATGGCAAATCAGTTATGATGCAACAATTGCAGATGTAAATAAAGGGAAAAAGGATACTAAATTAAAAGATTTAACTTTTGTTGGTGATAACAAAAAAGAAAGATGTCTTTATGAACTATCTGAATTAGTATATGAAGGCATAAACATCGGCTTAATTTTGACTGACGATATAAGTTCATTATTAAAGGAAATAACTAAATATAAAGAATTTATTGATAATAGGGAAATATCTGTTGAATATAAGTCAAATATAGTAATGAATGGCATTTCTTTTAAGGAAACAAGCATAAAGTTACCAACATTTTTTATGGTTGAAACAACAGATAACACACAGATTGAAATTTCCATACAAAAACAACAATACGCTTCAGGGACTCAACCTATGGTTTATTTTTGTATTCCAATTAAGTCATTTCAGAATTACAAAACAATACTTGGCAGACCATCAAACTTAGATGACGAATTAATATATGTTATAAATAATAAAAATGCAAGTGTGTTATTTGATATGATTAAAATATTTGCTATGTGTTCCCAAAGACACAATTTTGATATTGCTGAAATAATCAAAACATTAATCAAGTAAAAGTCAATGATGCTAATAAATAAATCAAAACATTTAACAAAAGAAAAGCAGATACAACTGGGTAGTTACTATACCCCAAAGGAATTAGTTGATAAAGTTTGCGAATACATACAACCATATATTTTAAAAAATAAAGAAAATATAATAATATTTGATAATGCTGCCGGATGTGGAGCTTTTGTAAAAGGAATGGAAAAATATGATTATAGAGTAGCTGATTGTGATGCAAAAGCATATAATTTTTTAAACAAATATTTAGACAATAAAAAAGTATTTTGTACTAATTCTTTGATAGATGTTAATAGAAAAAAATATAATATTCCGAATAGTTCATTCCTGATAATGGTAGGCAATCCTCCTTATAATGATATTACTTCTGAATTTAAGAACGGACAGAAAGGAAAAAATTTATGCGACAGAGACTTGTTTGACAGAGATTTAGGAGTTTCTTTTTTAAAATCTTACAATAAGTTAAGGGCAGATACAGTGTGTATTTTACATCCATTATCTTATTTGATAAAAGAAACTAATTTTAAAAGATTAAAAAATTTTAAAAATAGTTACAGGTTAAACAAAGGAATTGTATTTTCAAGTTCATGGTTTTCTAAAACCGGTTCAATCAAATTTCCAATAATGATTGGGCTATATGAAAGAAACGAAAAAGGAATGGACTTTGAGTATATTAGAAATTTTAATTTTTCTATTTTAGATGAAGAAGATAAATTCAATTTATCTGAATATGAAACAACAGATTGTTTTATTGATAAATATCCTCCAGGGAAAAACGGTTTAAAGGTGTCTCCGATTGGTTTGTATTACTATACATTCAGAGATTTTAACTCTTTGCGTAAAAATGCTTCCTTTATGATTAAACAACACTATAATGGAATTCCAGTAACAGTCCAAAATTTTTATAAATACGCATATCTAAATGCATTAAAAAATCTATTTTGGGTAGATAATATTTGGCTATATGGAAACTTATCTCCTTTAATAAATAAAAACATGCTGGAAAAAAACAAAAATATTTATATAGAATATGCTATTCAAACTAATTGCGCATTGAAAAATGCTGATAAAAAAATAATACAGGATATAACTAAATATTATGGGATTGATTTGGACAGATTAACTGATATTAACAAATTGGAAAATGAAATAACAAAGCAATTTAAGGAATTAACTGGTATAAAAAAAGTAAATACAAAAGTAATATACTCTAACAAAATCTCAAGAGATAAACAATTAAGTTTAGCACTTGAAAAAAGAGCTGTTTATCACAATAATAATAAGAAGATGGTCAAAAATGTTAACTGACATAAGTTTATAAGCATATTTGCAACCAAACGAAATGATATTATTAACACGTCAAAATATTATTAAAAAAACAATTAATGATTTAGATTTATAAAAAAATTATATATTTGTAGTTATAATATATTAAATAAAAATAAAAAAATTTAAATTATGAAAAAACTTACGAT
>CAZZDX010000306.1:0-3735 GCA_964653185.1 uncultured Bacteroidales bacterium | reverse complement strand
TAATAAGCCTTTTAGAAAATTTAAGCATTAAAAATGTCCTTTAAACCTAATTTTAGATTTTATTTTCAATAAAAATATTAATTTTGGAACAAAAATTGTTTTAAAATAAATCACTTAACTTTATCATTAAAAAAAATACTATGAAATCAAATGTTAAAAGATTTTTTTTACTGGCATTTTTGCTGGTTTCAGCTTTTATTTTATCAAATAATCATTGCTATGCACAAAAAGTTTTTTCCTGCGATAGCAAATATGATGCTGACGTAAAAGTTTTTGTTGTTAGCAGTAAATATGATGCTGACTTACTGGTTTACAAAGTATCAAGCAAATATGATGCTGATGGCAACAAAGGATTATGGTTTTTTGTTGACAGTAAGTATGATGCTGACAAAAAGATTTATTTCGTTGACAGCAAATATGATGCTGATTTGTTAATATATTTTGTTGAGAGTAAATATGATGTTAAATGGAACAAAAAAAACAAGCAAGATTTGATGTATTAAAAAAATATCTTAAAATAATCTATTCCGAAGCTTGTAATGAGTTTGTTTCAGTAAATTTAAAAGAATATAATATAGCTTCAAGCTGCAAAAGATATTTTTTCTTATCAAATTTAGGAGCATATACAAATCCGTCAAGGGTGATGACTTTGTTTTGCTTTTTGTTTACAAAAGTATAATTAACAAATGGTCCGCCCATAAAATCATTTTCTACTTTCCATAAGCCCCTTGTCTCAACAGCAAAATTGTTGTTAAAACTTATTCGCTTAGATACAGGAAACATATCTTTATATGTTGTCATATAAGAGCCGTCAGTTGGACCGGGAATATAAAGTTTTGTAATAGAATCCCTTATTGTTATTATTTTTTTATTATCAAAAGCAATAGTATCAGTATAATCATAAAAATAGATAATTATATCCTGACTTATATCTGTTGTCTCTTTTCTTATCCATGCAAAGTTGTCTGTTTGTTTGGCAATATAAAATCCATTAGGAATAACAAGTGATAAATGAAAAGATTTTTCTAATTTGTTTTCAAGTTTTTTATCTTCATATTGTTTATATGCCTTTATTATACGACTTCTTTCTATCTCTTTATAATAATCTATAATAATATCCTGTTTAGCTCTAAGCAGTTTACAAAAGGAGGAATCATCCGGAGCTGATATTTCAACAACTATCTGAGGTCTTGACCATATATTTTTTTTTATGCTTATAATTGGTTTATCAATGCTATCTTTAATATTTGCTATAAAAATATTTCTATGAGTTTGAAACATTTTTTTATTAAATAATGACTTATCAATGCTAATTACATTAAATGTTTTTTCCTGTTGTGGTAAGCCCTGTTGTTCCTGTTCAAAACAATTTTTTATCTGGCTTAGGCAAATAGAATTTTTGTAATTTTTTGGAATGACAACAAGTATTTCTGATGCACTTCCTGAAGATGATGGTATGGAAGGTTCATTGCAGGATTGACAAAAGCAAATGATGACAAAAAAAAGGTAAAAAGGTAAAATTTTTATTATTTTGAGTGTTTTCATATTATTTCAACAAAATTATAAATTTCTCCGTGTTTTTTTAGTGTTTAAGATTATGATTAAAAAATTTGAAAAATTACAAGATTTTAAGATTTTTTTCTGCATTTAATGCCTTATGAATATTGACTCCAATAGAAATTCCTGAATACAATAATGAGTCCACTCCGAAAAGTCAAACAGACAGTTGCCTGACAGATAAGTAAATATCTACTTTTCGGAGTGGACCCAATAATTATTTACTCATAATTCATAATTATTTTTAAATATTTTCTATTACACCAACTTTAATCTTTTGTCCGGGTTTTAGTTTATTTACATTATGAATATTATTTATTTTTTTTATTTCTTTAACTGAAAGCACTTTATATTTGTTAGCAATATCCCACAAAGTATCACCATCTCGTATAGTGATATATATATATATTATATTTTGTTGTGATGAATTTGTTTTTTTGGATATAGTTTCTTTGTTATTTTGCCTGTGCAAACTATCTTTATCAGATAAAGTTTTGTCTGCTTCAGGCGGATTTGTAAATATTTTTTTTGTTGAATCTATAGATGGCTTTTCATCTGCACTGGATAGAGTTTGCTCTCCCATTGATACTTGGACAAGTAATTTTTGTCTTGGATGAATAATATGTCCTCTTATGTTGTTCCAGTTTTTAATGTCTTTTACCGAGCAGCCATATTTATTTGCTATTCCGCCTAATGTCTCACCTCTTCTTACAATATGTTTTGTAAATAACTCTCCGTTTACTATTTTAATATTATGTTTTTTGGCATATTCTTCTTTTGCAATTTGTTTTTCAGTTCTGTAATTATACAAAGAATCTTCATTATTAATAAAAAGTCCTATGCAATTTGTAGGCAATCTCAAAATATAATCTTTTTTATCATTGGCAGGGATATAACCTATTTTATAAGTTGGATTTAAAAATTCAATATCCTGATAAGGGATATTTAGCATTTCAGATATTTGGTCAAAAGAAAGTTGTTTTTTTACAATAACAGTATCAACTTCAAAGTCCATAAAATCAGGAGCTGTCGGGTATATATTATGTTCAGCAGCATAATTCATAGTATATACAGCTGCAATAAAAATAGGCACATAAGTCCTTGTCTCTCTTGGCAGATGCTGTTCTATTTTCCAAAAATCAGTATTTCCATTTGAACGTCTTATAGCTTTGTTTACATTACCCGACCCGGAATTATAAGCTGCTATGACTAATGTCCAGTCATGATAAATATTATATAAATCGCTAAGATGTTTACAAGCAGCAATAGTAGATTTATAAGGGTCAAATCTATCATCAATATAAGAATTAGTTTTTAAATTATATAATTCTCCTGTTCTATACATAAATTGCCATAGACCTGATGCACCTGAACGCGACCTTGCAACAGGATTTAAAGCAGATTCTATCACAGCAAGATATTTTAATTCAAGAGGTAAGTTATATTTATCTAACTGTTCTTCAAAAAGAGGAAAATATAACCGGGCTAATCCGAGTATCCTTGATACACTCTTTCGTTTCTTTATTGTATATAAATCTATACATCTTCTTACTGTCTCATTATATACTAAATCAAAAGGTGTTTTTTTATTTAGTTGTGCTATTCTGTATTTATATACAGAATCGCTATAAACAGGTATAGAATCAGAAGGAAAATGATATACATTTAAAATAGAAGTATCTGTAATAAAATTGGATTTTTTAAAATATATTGAGTTTGAAACACTATCAAGCATTGCAATAACAGGACTATCTTCGATTAAAAATATTTTTTTGTTGCTGGTAGAATCATAATGTGTTGTATCATCTATTGATTGCACAGCATAAACTGATGAGAGATTTAATATTAACAGAGATAGATAAAAAATAAGTATATTTTTATGCTTCATAAATTTATATAAATATTAATTTATTTCATTTTAAAATGTAATATTTTGATTTTTATAATTAAACCGTTAAAACGGTTATTTAATTTGTTAGCGTTTTTAAACCCACGATTTCAATCGTGGGTTGCTTTTATTTCAAAAATAATATAAATAACATATAAAAATACAAATATACTTTATATTTTTATATAAATTTTAATAATTTACAAAAATTTTTGAACAATGTTTTGAACAATTTTTCTAATTAGTGTCTGTTCGTAATGTCGTCATTTTTAAAAAAGTACACAAAAATT
>CAZZDX010000305.1:0-3739 GCA_964653185.1 uncultured Bacteroidales bacterium | reverse complement strand
TTATAAAAAATAGAATGTGAACGGATATAAAAAAATAAGTTATCCAATTTATACCTTTATACCTTATATACATATACACCTAACATATTTCTTTATCCATAAAAAATACCGAAGAGCCTATTTTTTATACAAATCTCTTCTGTTAGCTTCAAACAATTCTACAGGCATTCCTATAAAATCAGCAGCAGTTTGTATCTTTATATTTTTCTTTTCTGCTATTTTAAAGACATCAGATATTCTTTCTTTCCATTTTAAATCTCTAAGAAAATGATGCTCTATTATCAAAGCATCTAACGGACAAGATGATATAATCTTTATTAAATTTTTTACTGAACTTTCTAATGCATCATAACTATATCTATAGCCAAGCATATAAGAAAGAGGACCGTCTAATATTAATAAGTTTGGCTTATTATTTATGATAAAATCCGTCTGGTCTTTTAAAGCAGGACCTACAACATCTGAGGTATATATAAATTTATATCCATCATCTATTAGTACCTCTGTTACATAGCCAAGTCGTGAGTTAGTGCCATGAAAGACAGGTGGCGAAAATGTAATTTTTGTATCTTTAAAAATAAATTCTTTTGAATCAGAATATTCTAATCGCTTTGGCAGCCCTTTTATCTTTTGCAAAAAATATTTTGCTCTTTTCTTTTGACTTATGTTTATATTTTCATCAGGATGTTTTATAAAAACCGTCTTATCTTTATATACTTCATTAAGATTATCTTCCGGATTATGATGGTCATAATGATAATGAGTTATTATAATAATATCAGATTTTTTTGCATATTCTACAATTTTGCTCCATTGTTGTTTTTGTCTGTTTATTTCTTTGGGATGAGGTGGCAACCTGTATCTTGACGGAGCCAATGATACTCCAGGGTCTATAAGAATATTAACATTTTTTGTTTTTACAAAAGTACACATAGAACGTGTGCCTAAACTTTCAAAAGCTAAAGGTGTTATATTCATGTGTTTATAATTAGTTTATCCCGTTAGATATTTTGTTTTAAGTATTATTTTCTATCAATTTATCAATTATCTAACGGGGTGAATATTCAAGCTGTTATAAGATAAAAGTTTAAAGGCACAAAACTTACAACTCATAATTTGTAATTCTCGCTACCGCACGATTGTATCGTGTGGTCTTTATTTTTTAAAAATAAAAAATTGGCACTTTGGTATTTTTAATGAATATAATTTTCCCTCTATGGTTAAAAAATAACAAAATTACGAATTACTATTTTAGATTTTCAATTATTTCGGGAAGTCTTTTAATAAGAGATAATTCTTTCATTTTCTTTTTTGCTTCCTGAACAGGAGAACCAAAATAGGTCTTATTTCCTTGGAGAGATTTTGCTATACCGGATTGTCCTAATACTACAGCACCTTTTCCAATGGTTAAGTCCTTTTGAACCCCAACTTGTCCCCACAATATTACGTCATCTTCAATAGTAACTACACCAGAAATGCCAACCTGTGAAGCAAAAAGACAGTTTTTTCCAATAACAGTATCATGCCCAACCTGAATTTGATTATCTAATTTTGTGCCTTCCCCAATAATTGTATCACCTGAAACGCCCTTATCAATTGTGCAACAAGCTCCTATTTCTACATTATCTTTTATAATCACTCTTCCGCAGGATATAAGTTTGTCGTAATAATCTGTCCTTTTTTTAAAGTAAAAAGCATCTGCTCCAATAACAGTATTTGAATGAATAACAACATTATCACCAATTATACAATTATCATATATACTTACATTTGAATGTATTATGCAATTTTTTCCTATTTTAACATTGTTTCCAACAAAAACATTAGGTTGAATTATTGTATCTTTCCCAATTACAGAAGTTTTACTTATAGGGATATTGCATTTTGTAAATACATGAAATTTTTTGACCAAAGTAACATAATCACGAAAAGGATCGTCTGAAAAAATTAAAACTTTACTATCAGGACAAGCAACTTTTTTGTTAATAATTATTGTAGTAGCTTCTGAATTTAATACTTTATCATAATATTTTGGTGAATCAACAAAAGTCAAATCTCCTTTTTTAACTTTATGAATTTCATTAATTCCTTTAACAATAGTGTCGGGATTACCAACAAATTTTGCATTTAATATTTTAGCAATTTCTTTTAGTTTATAAGTTGGATTTAATTCCATTTGTTTATATTTTTAATAAGATAAAAGTTTCAAGTTTCAAGCACAAAGCACAAAACTCACAACTCATAATTTTATCGCTCCATCGCCTTGTCGCTTTGTTGTTATTTTCTGTGTCTTGAGAATAATCTTATTCTCTCTCATTTCCTTACTCTCTCACTCTTTCGGAATAAGAGCATGTTCGTGTATCTATTTTTATTGTCTCTCCTATATTAATAAAAAGAGGAACATTAATATTAGCACCTGTTTCCATTTTGGCTGGTTTAAGAGCATTATTAGCTGTATTCCCTTTTTCGCCCGGCTCGGTATAAATAACTTTCATTGTTACAAAAGGAGGCAACTCACAAGAGATAGGCATTTCAGTATGAAATAAAATCTCAACTTCCTGACCTTCCTTTAGCAAAGTTGGTGCATTAATTAAGTTTTTATCAAAATGAATTTGTTCAAAGGTCTCAGAGTTCATAAAATGATATCCAATATCATCATTATATAAAAACTGATAAGGTCTTCTTTCAATCCTTGCTATGTTAATTTTAACTCCTGAGGTAAAAGTATTTTGGATAACTCTTCCTGTTTTTATATTTTTCAGTTTTGTTCTGATAAAAGCAGGACCTTTGCCGGGTTTTACATGTTGAAATTCAGTGATAGTATATAAATCATTATTAAATTCAATACATAAGCCATTTTTAAAATCCGAAGTATCAGCCATAATAATATATTTTATTCTATTTTATTAAAACAAACCAAAAAAATATGCAAAGTTAACTTAAAATTGTAAAAGCACAAATTTACTGATAGATAAGATAGGATAGATAAAATTTAAAAAATATCATCTGCAATATGTATAGAGCATTCTTTTGGCTAAAGTATCTCCCAATAAAACAGATTTACGCCAGTCATTACAGGCACCATTAACATTATGTAAATTATATCTGGCAATTCCACGATTAAAATACGCATCTGTATAATCAGGATTTAATTTTATTGCTTTATTAAAATCAGCTACTGCTTTACTGTCATTTTTAAAAATACCTTGAACAAGCCCTCTATTATAATATGCTTCTGAATAATCCGGCTTTAATTTAATAGATTTATCAAAACCTTTCATTGCTTCATTATAACGCAGTAACCCAAATTCAGCAAGACCACGATTATAATATGCTGCTGAATAATCTGGTCTTAATTTAATAACCTTGTTAAAATCTTTTATTGCCCCTTTGTAATCTTGTAAAATAAATTTAACACCTCCACGATTATTATATGCTTTCAAATAACTATGATTTAATTCAATAGATTTGTCATAATCATCTATAGATCCTTTAAAATCATTATTATTATATTTAGCTATTCCTCTTGCCCAATAGGCATGACATATAAATGGATAATTTTCAATAACATCTGAAAATAAAACTATCCCATTTTTCCATACTTTATTTCTATTAAATGTTGTTATTGAGAAAAATACTGTATATCCAATTAGTAAAATAACCAAAAAAGGTTTCATTTTTTTGCCAAAATTTTTACTATCAACCAAATAACAATATGATTGTCCTATTATAAAAAATA
>CAZZDX010000304.1:0-3756 GCA_964653185.1 uncultured Bacteroidales bacterium | reverse complement strand
CTGTGGTATTATTATTCCCGGCGCCTACACCAACAAAGATATTAGTTGTAGAAGGCGTTGCAAGAGGATTGCCACGATATTTCAATACTGCATTTCCACCAATAAAATATGCACTTGTATCCGGTAATACATCTATATCACCGTTTACATCAAGCAAGAAATTTGGCGTTGTTAAGCCAATACCCACAAAACCATTTCCTGCAACATATAAATCAGTAGTAAAAGTGGTAGGAGTACCTGGCAAAGAGGGAACATCTAACCGTCCGATTTCAAAATCCTGATTAATGACTCTCCATATACCTGCCTCACGGCCATAATATTTCATCAATCCTATTCTTTTATGTCCTCCTTCATTTACAATTATTCCCTGTCCTTCTCCCTCAACATATATGGAACCATCTTTAATATGAAGTTTTTCAGTGGGATTTGTAGTGCCGATGCCGACTTTACCGGAATTGTTGGCATTTAATATTGTATTAAAATTTACTCCCGATATACTTTGCAGGAACAAATCCCCATCGTCTGCTGAAATGTTATTATCTGTACCAGTATTTTGGTCCCACATCCCCAACCATATTGAATTCATGCCGACTTTAATAATATCAGCATTAACACTATCGGCAGTAGCATTACCTTGAACCTTAAGATTTTTATTGATAAGCACTTCTCTATTTGTGGCAACAGTATCCCCATCCTTAGAATACCAAAGCCCATTGCTGTTATTTTGACTATTGCCTTGTGCAAATAGTTCGCTGCTTACTGTCAATGCTATGATTGCAATAAGGAGCATTTTTCCTGTTTTAGTTTTTTTGATTTTCATTTTTTTTGATTTTAAAGTTAAACATTATAGAATTTTATTTGATTAAAGTAATCTTTTTATTAAAAAATTTGTTGTCTTGTTGTATTTGTATTATGTATATTCCATTGGTGTATGAGGACATGTCAATTTTAATATTTTTTTCAGAAAAATTCTTTACAAATAACAGTTGTCCAAATATATTATAAATTTTAATTGTTGATTCAGTTGGATACAAATATTTAATTTGTATTTTTTCGTTAGCCGGATTGGGATATATGGTTATGCTTTCATTATTATATTTTGTTTCAGAAACATTTACTGTAGTATCACATACATTTGGACCATTAGGAATTTCACAAGTTAATGAATCAATGGAAACGCATATATCATCTATTAGGTAATAACTCTGACACCAAGTGCCGAAAATAATACTTGTATCAGTATTGCTGTTATCAAAAAAATTTCCGATAAGTATATACTGATAAGAAGAGTCGGCAATATATGTTCCTTTAACAATAGTCCAACTGGAAGTATCCGATATAATCATATTAGTATAAAAATGCGCCGTGTTATTCATTACAAGAATAGGTACAGGTAATAGTGTAGTATCTCCGTAGTTAACATTTGTAAATTTTACACCTACTTTGTTTACTGCACAATTTGAAACATAATTAGCTAAACTTAACTTAAAACTTATAAAATATTTTTGCCCGATAATTAAAGAATTAGAAAGAGCCCTGCCAAAATATTCTCTGTATTGATCTTGTATTTCTCTATATGCTGCAAAGCCACAATAAGCATTTCCAGTTGCGGGGCATTGGTATCCTGTACCTGAATTAGGCACTGTAACCATTGAATTGTAATCAGCGCAACTATTATAGTAGTCGGATGAATTTATGTCAATACTCCAACCCGTTGCCAAATATACCTGATTAGTTGAGACTGGACAACTTGTATATTCTTCAAAGCTCGGATTTGGCACAAGGTTTTGAGCATTGCAATTGATAATTGATGATTGATAATTGATGAATGGAAAACAATAAATTAGAATTGTAAAAAATATTTTCAGGAAAGTTTTCATATTTTTATAAATTAATTTGCTAAATTAAATAAAAAAAATATTAATATCAAAATATTTTGTAAGTTTTTTTAAAAAAAAACTATTTAATCGTTACAAACGATTAGTTAAACAAGCACTTGTTACAAATGAGCGCAAGATGGAGTACCATCACCTGTTGGTGGTGTATAAAACAACATATCTTTATTTTCCTGCTGTATTAGTTGTGCATTGCCATTTGCAGCTATACCTACAAGAAAACCATCAGTGGCTAAGTTGCCTGTGCCCTGTGGTGTTCCTCCTGAAAGATTTGTAAAAGCCATATATACTGGATGCGCCGGTTTGTTAAACAAAAGTGGCGAGTGGTGTAAATGAAGCATATGTCGTGGTGTCTGTAAACCTATGCCTATTCTTATATTTGATGTATAAAAATGCCCAGAAAATTGCCTTCTCATAAAATTTATCGCTATATTATTTGAACTGATTCTGTCAGTAGATCCAATACCAGTCCAAATATCATTATGAAAAGCCAAAGAGCTATCACCAATATAAAGTGGTCCGGAAGTCCTGATACTATCGGACAAAAAATATCCTTTTGATATAATTTCACCATCTTTTGTTATTCTAAATCTTTCTTTATTATCAGTTTTAATAACAAAATCCTGATAATTTTTTGGGCCAATAAAATTGTTATCAGTAACATTATTGTTACCATTTAGTTTCCAGTTAATACCTTGTGAAAACAATTGTTGAACAGATGCAATAAAAATTATTGCAATTACTAAAAATTTTGATGATTTCATAATTACCTCCTATTTTTTAATTTGTTAATATTAATTTTTTGACTAAAATTTTATTATTTATTTTTATTTTTAAGAAATATATTCCATTTAAAAGGTTTTGCCTTTTAATAATAAATTGAGAATTTTTTACTTTATCAATATTAATTGATTGTGTAATATCCTGACCTATTATATTATACAGATTAAAACTAATAGATTCATTATTATTTTCATCTGATATAAATATACTTGTATAATTATTAAAAGGATTTGGATAAATATTAATTTTGGGTTGATTTAACTCATTATTCATAGAATTAATAGTGTCTAAGCCAACATATATATCATCAATTGCGTATACTGGAACACAAGCATAATTAGATGGGTCTACTTTTTCAATATTGACATTATATTTATCAAAAAATACACCTATAATAATATATTCATAAGCAGAATCTGCGACAAAACTACCTGATATTTCTGTCCAATTTGCTGTATCAATAATAATTTGGTCAGAATATATATGGGCATAATTATTAATTAAATTATATGTATAACCAGGATTCTCATTTAAAAGTATCATTGAATCAACAATATATGGAATAGTTGAAAATAATACTCCAAGTTTATCAAGGCCACAATTTGCAGAAGGATTATCACTTAACACTGCTTTAAAACTTACAAAATATTTTTCTCCTATAACAAGTGGGTTTGATAATTTTCTACCAATAAGTTCACTACCGTTATCTGTAGGTGGTCCACAACAAATAACAGAATAAGCATTTCCTGTTGCCGGATATTGAAATCCAAAACCACTATATGGTATACCACAATCAAAACTACATGTGTTTAGATAATCAGGAGAACTGTTAAAAGAATTCCAGCCAGTAGATCTAAAAATCATACCCCATTGATATGGGCATTCATAATATTCCTCAAAGCTCGGGTTAGGCACGAGGTTTTGTGCATTGCAATTGATAATTGATGATTGATAATTGATGAATGGAAAACAATAAATTAGAATTGTAAAAAATATTTTTAAAAAGGTTTTCATAGTTTTATATCAGGCAGTTGCCCTTAGGTTTGCAAATTAAATTTTAATAAATAATTATGATGAT
>CAZZDX010000303.1:0-3757 GCA_964653185.1 uncultured Bacteroidales bacterium | reverse complement strand
AAATTTTTTCTAAAAAAATTTAATAACTATATTTCACCAATTGCCAAAACATTTGTTTATTGCCTGATGCCAAATCATTTTCATTTTTTGGTTAAAATAAAAAAAGAAAAAATAGTATTTAATTTTTTTAGAAAAACTTTTCCAAAGTTTCAAACTTTGGAAAAGTTAGATAACAAATTAATAAGTAAACAATTCGCGAAACTATTTAGTTGCTATACCCAATCGTTTAATAAGCAAAATAATAGAAAAGGTAGTTTGTTTATAAAAAACTTTAAACGAAAAAATATTGATACAGAAAATTATTTAAAAAGAACGATAATTTATATACATCAAAATCCTGTAAATCATGGATTTTGTGATAATATCAATAAGTGGAAGTATTCTTCTTATAATTCAATTATCTCTGATAAGCCAACTGTATTACAAAAAGAAGAAGTTATATCATTATTTGAAGATATTGATAATTTTATTTATTGTCATAAAACAGACCCTGATATTGAAATTTAAACATCTAAAAGGTTTCCAAAATATAGAAGAACTTTTCAAAAGTTTCAAACTTTGGAAAAGTTAAATATTAATAAAACAATTAAAAATGCCAGCAATAACTGTTTTAATGCCTGTTTATAATGCAGAAAAATATCTTAAACAAGCTATTGAAAGTATTTTAAATCAGACATTTACCGATTTTGAATTTTTAATTATTAATGACTGTTCAACAGATAATTCTTTGAAAATAATCAGGCAAATGCATGATGTTGACAACAGGATACGACTTGTAAATAATGAAAAAAATTTAAAATTAACTAGTTCACTTAACAAAGGCATTGACTTAGCCAAAGGTAAATACATAGCAAGAATGGATGCTGATGATATATCCATGCCTCAGCGACTAGAAAAACAATATGAATTTATGGAAAGATATCATGAAATAGGAATCTGCGGAACCTGGGTACAAAGTTTTGGATTAGAAAATGCAATAGCAAAATATGAAACAAAGGATATTTACATTAAACTAAAAATGTTGCACGAATCACATTTCTGTCATCCTTCGGTAATTATAAGAACAAAAATATTAAAACAACATAACCTCTATTATAACCCAAATTATCTATATAGTGAAGATTATGAATTCTGGTGCAGAGCACTTAAATATACAAAATTTGCAAATATCCCTGAAATATTACTTAAATACAGAAAGTCAAAAAACAGTATCTCTGCAACTGAGTATGAAATGCAAAAACAAAACTTCAATAAAGTAAAAGCTATCCTGTTTAAAGATTTAGGAATAGATGTTACAAATGATGAATTAGACCTATACAGAAATATTGCATATCATCAATATAAAAACGAAAAACCGTTTGTTGTCCAAGCTAAAAATCTATTGCAAAGAATGCTCAAAGCAAATGAATCACAAAATATATTCCAAAAAAATGTTTTTAATAATTATATAGCTAATATGTGGTTTAATATTTGCACAAATTCAACTGTTTTTGGCTTATGGACTTATAAAATTTATTATAACTCTCAAATAAATAGATTTTATAAAATTTCAATAAAAAATAAAATTAAATTTTGGCTAAAATCAATGCTAAAAATATAATCAATTCATAAAGGTGAATATGTTTTTTTAGTCAAATAACAGAAATTAATATTATATGAATATTAGAATATTAAAAAAAATCATACCTAACCCGATAATAGAAAAAATAAGAGCCATTTACTATTGGAACTATGATTACTATTGCCCTTTTTGTAAAGGATATTTTAAAAATTTTCATCCTTTTGGTTTAGATTTTCCTGTATTAAAAGAAAAGCATGTTGTTGGAGGTGGTTATAGATTAAATGCAGCATGTCCAAACTGTAGTTCTTCAGACAGGGAACGTCTAGTATATCTATATCTGAAAAACAAAACAGATATCTTAAAAAAAAAGATAAAACTTTTACATATAGCACCTGAAAAGCATCTGGCAAAAATATTCATATCCTCTGATAATATTGAATATATTCAAGGAGATAAATATAACTATTCTGAAAATACTCTAAAATTAGATATAACTCATATTCCTTTTCCTGATAACGAATTTGATGTTATTATATGTAATCATGTGTTAGAACATATACAAAATGATAAATTAGCTATGTCAGAACTATTTAGAGTCCTTAGACATAATGGATGGGCAATATTACAAGTACCAGTGTCTTTAACTCTTCAAAAAACTTATGAGGATACTAATATAATTTCTCAGAAACAAAGAGAGAAAGCTTTCGGACAATCAGACCATGTCAGAATATATTCCAAAAAAAACTATATAAATAGACTTGAAAATACAGGATTTATCGTTAAGAATTTTAATCCTTTTAAAGAAAATTGGGGTATAAATATAAAAAAATATGCCATTAATCCCGAAGAAGATATCTTTGTAGGATTTAAAAAATAAGAAATTTGAAAATTAATATTTTATAACTTTAATCAACAGTGCCAAAACATTATTCTATAAAGACCAAACTGCCTCTAAATCTTAAACCCGAATATCTTTATTTATTTAAAAATAAAATAAATTATAAGATACCCGAGCTAAAAGTAAAAGAGCTGAAAAATGTCTTTGTCTCTCATTATGGATTATGCTTAAAAAATTTCTTATTAATAAGGAAATCTGCTGAAAATCTTATTGGAACTTCCGGAAAAAATTTTTACTGTAAATTTCATAAAAAAGTATTAGAACAATATTTGGTATGTAAATATGGCAAAAGTTTAAAAAGCATTAAACTATATAATGATAACAAATATCTGTTAATCTATACATCATGGTTTGGATATTTCTCATGGCTCACACAATGTATTCCAAGATTAATGATGGTTAAAGAAAATCTTGATAAATATATACTTATCTATCCACAATCATGGGATGATAAAGATTTTATTAAGCAATCACTAAGCATTTTTCCTGTAAAACAAAAAATAATTATACCAGATGGAACTCATCTTTTTATTAAAAATCTAATCTTACCGGAAGTAAAGCCATGGACTTTTAAATTTAATCCTGTTACAGTAAATAATGTAAGAGATTTATTTTATAAATATACTGAAAATCTTACATGGAATAATAATCTCGGTAACAAAATATATGTGTCAAGAGAAAAAGCAGAAAAACGTAAATTTGTAAATGAAAAACAAGTGCAAAATACTGTTAAGAAATATGGTTTTTCTGTAATAAATTTTGAAGATTTTTCTTTTTTTGAGCAGATATTAATTATGAAAAACACAAAATATCTCATTTCTATCCACGGTGCAGCACTTACTAACATAAACTTTATGAAACCCGATTCTTATGTTCTGGAACTTACAAACAAAGTATATAAAAATAAAGACCATAGATTTCCTTTTTGGCGACTTAGCTCTGCTTTAAACATTAATTATTATATTCAGTTTTGTGAGCCGGAAAACATTGAAAAAAATTTTATCTTTGACAAAAATTTGTTTGCCGATATTGATGAATTACAAACAAACTTAAACTTAATGTTAGAACATTAGCAATATTTAAACAAAAAAACTTGTAAACAATTACCAATATGCAAACTCCTTTTTTTTCTGTGGTCTTGCCTACTTACAACAGAGCATCTTTCTTGCCCAAAGCAATAAATAGTGTTATTAATCAAACATATACTAACTGGGAACTTGTAATCATTGATGACGGCTCAACAGACAACACAAAAGAAATTGTTACATCTTTTAAAGATACAAGAATTAAATATATCT
>CAZZDX010000302.1:0-3764 GCA_964653185.1 uncultured Bacteroidales bacterium | reverse complement strand
AAATCAAATGCTCAGGTTTTGAGTGTTATCAACCCTTCATTTGAGGGACCTCATCCTTCTGCACACCACACGCCTGCTCCTTGGGTTACTTGTGGCTTAACACCTGATACTCAGCCAGGTGCATGGGGTATTACTATGCCTCCTACTGATGGTAGCTCTTACGTTGGTTTAGTTAATGCCTCGGGATGGGAAGAAGGGGCAAGCCAACAGTTAAGTGCACCTATGATAGCAGGGGTAGAATATATGCTTAAAATTGATTTAACAAGAACAGGAGCAGCAGGCGGAGGTATTACTGACGGAAATATTGGATTACGAATATATGGCGGTAATAGTTTATGCTCTACAACAGAACTGTTATGGAGTTCAGGAAATGTCCCTTTGTTAAGCTGGACAACATATAATGTTTGTATGACACCTTCATCAAACTGGACACATCTTTGGTTATTATCAACTCGTTTATCTGGAAGCCAACCTTATATATTAGTTGACAATATGTCTGATATAGCTCCTTGTTTACTGGATGTTACTGCTGTTATAGTTGATGAGGCATGTGGAGGAGGAGATGGCTCTGTAACTGTTACTGTAAATGACGGTACTCCAGGTTATACATATCACTGGAACACAGGAGAAACCACAAATTCTATAAATAATTTAAGTTCAGGAAGTCATTCAATAACAATAACAGATAGTGGTGTATGTCCTTATTGCTCATTTACAGGAACATATACAGTTAACAGTTCAAATAATTTAACTGTAAACTATACCGTTAATACCGGCTGTGGCGGTGCAAATGATGCCAGTATAGATTTAACAGTAGTTTCAGGAAACTCTCCTTATACTTATACCTGGGCTGATATTGGTCCAGGTCCACAAGATAGAAATAATTTATCTCCCGGAACTTATAATGTAACAGTAGTTGATGCAGGGACTTGTTCAGCTACATTATCAATAGATATAGTCCCACCACCGGCATTAACGGCAAGTATATCAGGAACAAATGTTTCCTGCAATGGAGGATCTGATGGTAATGCTAATTTAACAGTAAATGGTGGCACACCGAACTATACATATCTATGGAGCCCTGGAGGACAAACTACAGAAGATTTAAACAATATTTCATCCGGACAATATTGCGTAACTGTTACTGATAATAATGGCTGTACTGCTACAACTTGTGTAACTATTACAGAGCCATCTGCTATTATAACAAACATCACAGGGACAGATGTTTCCTGTAATGGAGGTTCAGATGGAAGTGCTGACTTAACTGTAAGTAATGGAACTTTTCCATATACTTATATATGGAGTCCTGGAGGACAAACAACAGAAGATATAAATAATATTTCAGCAGGAATACATTGCGTAACTGTTACAGATGCTCATTTATGCACTGTTACAACTTGTGTAACTATTACAGAGCCAACACCTATTACAGCAAATATTACAGGGACAGATGTATTATGTAATGGTGGAACAGATGGCAGTGCTGACTTAACTATAAATGGTGGCACTTCTCCTTATGTTTGTATATGGAGCCCCGGAGGACAAACAACAGAAGATATAAACAATATATCAGCAGGAGTTCATTGTGTAACTGTTACAGATGCTCATTCCTGTACTGCTACAACTTGTGTAACTATTACAGAACCGACAGCTATTACAGCAAATATTACAGGTTCAGATGTTTCTTGTAATGGAGGCACAGACGGCAGTGCTGACTTAACAGTAAGCGGTGGCACACCGAACTACACATATCACTGGAGTGGAGGACAAACTACCGAAGATATAAATAATATTCCGGCAGGAATACATTGTGTAACTGTTACTGATGCTAATTTGTGTACTGGTACAACTTGCGTAACTATTACAGAACCTCCACCAATCACCTTTAACACAACAAGTGACCAATTTATATGTATAGGACAAAATACAGCAATAAGTGTGTCGGTTACAGGCGGAGGAACACCACCTTATACGTATTTATGGAGTCCGGCAACAGGATTAAATGACCCAACCATACCAAATCCTACTGCCAATCCTACAGTAACTACAATATATACAGTAATTATAACAGATTTTAACAATTGCACGGCTACCGGTAATGTTACAGTAACAATAAATCCTAATCCAATAGCAAATGCAGGAGCAGATAAGATTATATGTGATGGTTTTAACACAATAATTGGAGGTAGTCCGACAGTAAGCGGAGGCGCACAGCCATATACATACTTATGGGGTCCTTCAACAGGGTTAAATTCAACAGATGTTGCTAATCCAACGGCTAATCCATCAGTAACTACAATATATACAGTAACAATAACAGATGCAAATGGTTGCACAGCAAATACTGATGATATGACAGTAACAGTAAATCCTTCACCTAATATAAATATTTCAGCAGATGTGCTTCAAGGATGTGAGCCCTTATTTGTTAATTTTATGAATAATACAACACCAAACATTCAAAGTTATATATGGAATTTTGGGGACCCTAATTCCGGCTCAAATAATATTTCTATAATACAAAATCCTTCACATCTGTTTAATGGCCCAGGAACTTATGATATTACTCTTTCAGTAACAACAACAGATGGATGTAATGGTATTTACACTTATCAGGATATGATAACTGTCTATCCAAATCCTGTTGCAAGCTTTTATCCACAACCTGAAATAGGTGATATGGTACATCCTAATATCTTATTCATAGACCAGTCAGTAAATGCTAATAACTGGGAATGGAACTTTGGTGAACCTGCCTCGGATGATAACACTTCTTATATTCAGTCGCCTAATCATACTTATTCTGATACCGGGAGATATATTGTATGGCTGATTGTTACAAGTCAATATGGATGCATTGATTCTACATATAATGATGTAATAATAAAACCTGAATTTACTTTTTATGTACCTAATGCATTTACTCCTGATGGTGATGGTATAAATGATTATTTTGGACCTAAAGGAACAGGTATAGAACTTAATAGTTTTGAGATGTATATTTATGACCGCTGGGGAGAAGAAATTTATAAAACAAACAATATGGATGAACCATGGGATGGTAAAGTAAAAGGCAGTGGTGCTGATGCCCAACAAGGAGTTTTTTCATGGCTTGTTTTTGTAAAAGCTTTAAATGGTAAAACTCATAAGTTTATAGGACATGTAACTTTGGTAAGATAAATTTTAAAATGCAATTAACTAGTAGTGCGTTCTTTAATTAATATATCAATAAACGTTTAAATAAATCCTAAATTCTAATACCTAAAGGTTGGTTTTGGTATAAATCGCATACACTTTTTGCATTTTTACCAAACGAAAAAAAGCATTAGACAGGGCAAACGCATGAAATTATTGATAATATAAATACAGGTCGTTCCTACGGAACTTAATAGTTTGTATATCAATATTTTCTATAAACAGGTCGTCTCTAACGAGATTTGATTTTAGAATTTTATTTAAAAATCCGTCAGCTGACGGATGACCTGTTTATAGACAATTAAGTATTGCATTGTGAATAAGCACCATAGGTGCCCCGTTGAATTTCTTTTATTCAACAGGAGTAAAATTATCGGGAAAAAATAAAAAGGGGATTATACAAAAAAATGAGATTTTTGTACATAATAATTTTTTTTTATGTATATTTACATAAAAGTTCTAATTAAAGATAACTTTTAATCATTAAAAATTGTGCTAATTTATACTAAATATAGGTATAAAGGACATTTTTAATGCTTTTTTAGAGTATATTCTTTCAAGTGGAC
>CAZZDX010000301.1:0-3785 GCA_964653185.1 uncultured Bacteroidales bacterium | reverse complement strand
TAGTTTTATTCAACCCTTTCAGGGTTGTTTGAAGGATTATTATTTACTTACTCCGTATTTACCCCGTAGGTCATATGACCTACGGGGTAAATACGGAGTTATTAATATTTTTCCCCTTTGGGGAAATTATCTTTAATAATTTGATTCTAATTAAATAAAATTGTAAATGTCCAGTTTTAATTATTTAAAATTTACTCAAAATTTTTTATGAATGTTCAGTTTTATTTCTTTACCAGTCGCTAATGTATTGCAAGTCAGTAATTTGAATATGCATATTAAATTACTGATTTTTGAAATTTAAGAAGTCTGATGTTATACAAAATAATTAAAAATAAGTTTGATTTAATGTCAAATTGAAGATTTAACATTTACAATCTTCAATTTGACCTTTTATTGTTCATTATTTAACTACGAAAAATAAAATGATAACAGCAACAAACATATCAAAATCATATAATGGCATAAAAGCCCTTGACAACATCTCTTTTTCAATAAATAAAGGAGAACTTTTTGGATTTATTGGTCCTGACGGAGCTGGTAAAACCACATTGTTCAGAATTCTTACAACACTTCTGTTATCTGACACAGGAACAGTTTTACTTGACGGATTAGATGTTGTAAAAGATTATAAAAAGATACGAAAAATACTTGGATATATGCCAGGCAGATTTTCATTATATCAGGATCTTTCAGTTAAAGAAAATCTGGAATTTTTTGCAACTGTGTTTGGGACAACTATAGAAGAAAATTATGAACTCATAAAAGATATTTATGTGCAGATAGAACCATTTAAAAAACGGCTTGCCAAAAACTTATCCGGTGGTATGAAACAAAAATTAGCATTGTCCTGTGCTTTAATACATAAGCCCAAAATTCTTATCCTTGATGAACCAACAACAGGAGTAGATGCTGTTTCAAGAAAAGAATTTTGGGAAATGCTTAAAAAATTAAAAGAAAAAAATATTACAATATTAGTTTCAACACCATATATGGACGAAGCCAGTTTGTGCGATAGAGTTGCTTTAATGCAAAACGGCAAAATATTATCCATTGATACGCCTGATACCATTATCAACAACTTTGAAAAAAAATTGTTAGCTGTCAGCACTTCTAATATGTATAAACTTATGCGCGATTTAAGAAAATATGAATTAACAGAAACCGTTTTTTTGTTTGGTCAAAATTTACATTATACATCAAAAGACGAAAATCAAAATACCGATGAATTAAAAAAATACTTAGAACAAAAGCAACACAAAAATATTCAGATAAAAAATATTAAACCAAATATTGAAGATTGTTTTATGAGATTAATGAAATAAGTAGAATGATAGAAAAAGAAAAAATAATAGAAGTAAAAGGATTATATAAGAAATTCGGAGATTTTACAGCTAATGATAATCTATATTTTGATGTTTACAAAGGTGAGATTTTTGGCTTTCTCGGTGCAAATGGTGCAGGCAAGACAACTGCTATAAAAATTCTTTGCGGCTTATCAAAACCGAGTGCTGGCGAAATATCTGTTGCTGGATTTAATGTGTATAAACAAACAGAAAAAATAAAAAAAAATATTGGATATATGAGCCAAAAATTCTCTTTGTATGAGGATATGACAGTTAAGGAAAATATTAGATTTTATGCAGGAATTTATGGTTTAAGAAAAAAATATATAAAAGAAAAAACTATTGAATTACTGGACAGATTAGGAATGAATGATTTTGCTAATTCGTTGATATCATCAATCCCTTTGGGATGGAAACAAAAATTAGCTTTTTCAATAGCCATTTTTCATAATCCGAAAATTGTTTTCCTTGATGAACCAACAGGAGGAGTAGATCCAATAACAAGAAGACAATTCTGGGATTTGATTTATGAGGCAGCAAATAATGGAATAACCGTATTTGTTACCACGCATTATATGGACGAAGCAGAATATTGCGACAGAATTACAATTATGGTTGATGGAAAAATTGAAGCTTTGGATACACCGGAAAATTTAAAATTGAAATATGAGGCAAACAATATGGATGAAGTGTTTATGAAATTAGCAAGAAAATAATTTTGATTCTATGTTAAATATAGTGGATA
The DNA here is from genome assembly GCA_964653185.1 of uncultured Bacteroidales bacterium. GTDB lineage: Bacteria > Bacteroidota > Bacteroidia > Bacteroidales > CAZZDX01 > CAZZDX01. The sequence goes on along the minus strand of CAZZDX010000301.1, from coordinate 1,697 downwards.
AAAAATAAAAAAGCCACAGATTCACAGATAAACTTATGAAACATCCATGACTGGATAATTAAAAATTAAAAAAGACACACACTTGTGCTGAACTCGTTGAAGTAAGGGGATGATTATATCAAAAAAAAATATCGAATATCGAACAAGGAATAATGAATTACGAAGTAAAAAATAAAAATTGAAGCAAAAACTTCATCATTCGATATTCGGTGTTCATTATTCAATATTTATAAATAACTGAATATGAACACAATATAAAAATATAAACAGATGAAATATCCATTACAAAAAAATTAATTTTATAATCTGTAAATCAGTGGCAAATTTAATTACCCACTCGATTTTACATAGACCCATTATTTTAAAATCAAGGGAAAAAAGATGAAACAATTTATAGGTTTTGTAAAAAAAGAATTTTACCACATTTTTAGGGATGTGCGTACTATGCTTATTTTATTTGCAATGCCAATAGCCCAGATATTAATCTTTGGATATGTTGTTACAAATGATATAAAAGACATTCAAATTGCAATTCTTGATAAATCAAAAGATAATACAACAAAAAAAATTACAAACAAAATCCTTTCGTCGGGATATTTTATTTTAAATCAAAACTTATCGTCAGATAAAGAAATTGAAAATTTTTTTAAAAAAGGAGATGTTAAAGAAGTAATAATCTTTGAACCAAATTTTGCTAAAAAACTTGAAAAAGATAAAACAGCAAATATTCAAATAATAGCCGATGCCTCTGATGCAAATACAGCAAATCTTATTACTAACTATACATCAGGAATAATCTACGATTATTTAAAAAAATCAAATAAAAATGTGGAAATGCCTGTGCAAATAGTTCCCAAAGTTAGAATGGTATTTAACAAAAATTTAAAAGCAGTATATATGTTCGTTCCCGGAACTATGGCGCTAATTCTTATGCTTATTTCTGCAATGATGACATCTATTTCTATAGCCCGTGAAAAAGAGTTGGGAACTATGGAAGTTCTCTTGGTTTCACCATTAAAACCAATTCAAATTATTATTGGCAAAGTTATACCTTATATAGCAATATCATTTATTAATGCAATTACAATAATTCTTCTTGCCTATTTTGTTTTTGGACTACCAATAAACGGAAGTATAATTTTGTTGCTGGCAGAAACAATACTGTTTATACTGCTGGCACTTTCATTAGGAATACTAATATCAACCGTTGCAAATAGCCAGCAAGTTGCAATGTTTATCTCAATGTTTTCACTTATGCTCCCTACAATGCTTTTATCCGGCTTTATTTATCCTATAGAAAATATGCCGGAAGTATTACAATGGCTATGCCATATCATGCCAGCAAAATATTTTATAATAATTATTAAAAACATAATGATAAAAGGAACAGGATTTATGTTTGTTTGGAAAGAAACATTGATATTAACAGTAATGACATTATCTTTTATAATAATAAGTATTAAGAAATTTAAAATCAGATTGGAATAAATCAGCAGGCAATAAGTCATATAAAATCGTTAAAACGGTTCTTTGAGTTGTAGTTATTTTCATTAACACTAATAGTAACTTACATTAATCGTAACCGTTCACACTCTATTTTTTATAATTAGATTTAGGCGATTAAGAAAAAAACTTTACCAAAATTGTTGTCTATAATATAAATTTCTAATTGCTCTAATTACTCTAATTGACCTAAA
>CAZZDX010000300.1:0-3838 GCA_964653185.1 uncultured Bacteroidales bacterium | reverse complement strand
GTTTTTTTCTTAAGCGCCTAAATCTAATTATAAAAAATAGAGTGTGAACGGTTACGTTTTATCATTCATTGCTTACCTGACTTTGTTTTTTGCTTAATCTGTTAATAACTTCTATATAAATTTCATCTATATCTTTAATATTTTGTGAATAAAAAGCCAGATTTTTTTCAAAATCTTCTTTGCTTATATTATATTTTTTAAATATTAAGCTATAGTAGTGGCTGGAATAATACTTAATATCTTTTCCTTGTTTTTGTTTGTATGTTGTTGCTGCTTCAGCAAGATTACAATCAACCAGTATATTAATCATTTGCTCTTTTGGGATAATATTTTTTGGTCTGACTAATGCGGGTTGTTTTTCTGTATTTTTATTATTGTTACAGGAAAAGATTGATATTAAAACAATAAATAGTAAGAATTTTTTCATTTTTATATTATTTTAGTTTTCCCTACTCATTTGGCTTTTCGGTTACACCCTGTTTTTTTTAGTGGTCGATACACTCCATTTTTATTTTTCTGTCACTCTGGATGGTCAGCCCTTTATTTGAATAGTGTGTCGTTTTTTAAACTTGCCCATAACGATTTGCGGCTTTATTTTCGTGCGGCTTCCCTGCCTTATCTAAAAGAAAGAATGTTTTTGTCCGGTGCTTTCCTGTCTACGAAGAACGAGCCGCATTGCAGAAAGCCCGTGTTATAGGCAGTTATTATTGTTTTAAAAATTCATATTCATACACTTTGGGTTCTATTTTTTCTGCAAGTTGTCTTAACTTTTCACGTAAGTCACCAATTAATTTCATATAGGTTTCGTCATCACTTTTATTATTCATTTTTCCTTTGTCATTTCTACCTTGAAAATATTCTCGAATGTCGTATAAGGAAGCATTTACATTGCAGTTTGATTGTCTCTGATAATATTTCCAAAGTTCTCTACCTGCATTAAACACTTCAGTTGCTTCGGGAGAAAATTCCAAAGGAGTTGTTCTCTGTTCTTGGGTATCGAAAAGATTAGTACTATTTCCTTGATTAAGTTTTCCTTTTATGTATTGTGACATAAAGTTGCTATCAAACTTTTCTCTGGAATTTACTTCTTGTTCAGAAAATGGTATCCAAAAATTCTTACCCAGATTTGATGAAACATTGTTGCTATTACAAAAAAGAGTATAGGTTAAACAGTCATTTTTAAATTCTAAATCTGTTTTCCATTTATTATTTGGATTAAGAAAAATATCTTTATTATTTAACCAAGTAGTTTCAATTGAATGACGTATTGCCAAATAAATTGACATTTCAATCAAATTTCCACTTTTAATTTGGGCCACCATACCTTTCTTAATATAACTTTCTGCCGGTTGATTGGTGAAAAACGTATTATTGTTACTTTGCATGCTTGGTCCAACAATAATCATGTATCCAATTGGATTATCACCAAATAAATAAAATGAAGAACGCCAATCGCCAATAGATTTATGTGCTGAAGTATTAAAAAACTTAATCCCTTCTTTAATCGGATTTTTTATACTCTTTTCTATTTCATAAACATCTGTTTTTATCTGCAGTATATCTTCTTTTCTCCCTAAATCCCACATTAAAAAACCAATTGGAAATTTCCCTGTAACATTATCAAAGGTGTCAGATCTGCACACAAAACCACCATAATAAGATGCTTTAAAATTATTTCTAAATTTAATGAATTTTTCTGATGTAATGTACTTAGGTGTGCTAAATGCTGCTAATATACAATCTTGAATTTCCTTATATACTCGTATGAAAAATTGTGCAAAAAGTTCATTTAATGCTTCAGCACCAACACTTAACTTATACTGATTAAATATTTTAGTTTCTTTAGCGACCTGAGGAATGCTATCTATGCCATACGATGAAGCTTCGGCATATGGTGAATTAATATAAATCACTAATTTTTTTCTTTTCTCAGGGTCGTTAATTATGGCTTGTAATGGCTTGGGCAGTTTTGTAAAATCGTCATTGAGAAAATCAAATTGAAAGACGTGGTCTTCTAAAAGGTTTGCTCCGTTTTTAATACGGTCGTGCATAACTTCTACATCTTGTTTGTCTAGTGTAGAAGCCCAAATATTGTATTTATTAGTTAAACCATGTAATAAATTACCTGTACCTGCTGCACAATCCCAAATGTAATATTCGTCTTGCCAATCTTCACCTAATAAAACGGTTAAGTATTTTTGTGAAAGCTCTACCCAAATTTGAGGAGTAAAAAAACTTCCCTTTCGTTCTCTTACATCTTGCGGAACAAGTAAATCTCTACGTTCTACAATATAATCCCAATATTCTTCTTTAGGTGGTCGGTCATACCTGTTCCAGAATTGCGTGTGTGCTTTTTGATTGTCGTTAAAGGAAGTTGAACTAAAACTAAATAACCCTGATTCACTAATCTTTCTATCTAATTCGTAATGGTCGTGTTTTAATAGAACAAAGAGATTTTCCTTTAATGTGTTGTTCTCTTGTGAAAGTAAGTCAGCAAGATAAAAGTCGCCATCAATAATTCCACTCTTTTTAGCAATGACCCAATTAACCGCAATTGTAGGCTTTACTGCTTGTAGCCATTTGTTATAAATGACCATAAAATTGTTTTTGTCAATTTTAGTTTTTGTCAAACCGAATTTACCTACTACAAAATTGCTTTTTATAAATTTCTTGAGTTCTTTATCGTCTTTATCGAAATTAAATAGGAGCGTTTTTTGGTCAATTGTTGTTTTTACTTTTTCATGTACTATTTTAAACTCTTTGGTTTCATAATCCGATGGAGTTACATTCCAATTGAAATCATTTTGATAAAAAATGTCGTGAATCTCATTGTATGGAATAAATGCAATTTTTTCACCGTCAAAAGCTCCAAGCATTGGAGGAGGTAAAAACTTGTCAAAAGTCCGTGCTTTTCCAATTGTGAGTATAAGTTGAACAATTGAGTTGTATATATCTGAAGAACCTTTTTTCGCTTCCGCCCAAAGTAAAGATTCTTGTTCAAATAATTCCTTTTGGCTTTGATGCATACAAACACAAAAGTCAACATTACCAACTATTTTAGTGCAATCATAAATCCAAAAATAGTCTTGTGCTACTTTGTTTTTTAGTTCTTCTTCTCTAATATTTGAATACTTCATTTTTTATCTGTTTCCTATGTGTTGTGCCGTTCTTTATAATTGCCCCTAACGGTAAATTGTATGAGTAGTGGCAGATTGCGTGATACTTTCCTGTCAAACCAAGATGAAGTTTGAGCGGGCTACAAACCTTGATATTTAGCACTTTCCCTGCCATTACTTATACAAAATGTTGTGCATAGTTTTTCTTATTTAATGTCATTTCTCCACTTGTCTGGGAAATAGGGTGTCTGAAAATATATGTGAGCAAGGTCTTCCAAAAAAGGAAAACCTGCTTTATCTGTTCGATATTCATATTGAAATTCACTTTTTCGCTTATCTAAGTCTTTTTTAAAATCCTCAAAACTTAATTCATCTTGAAAATCTTTAAACAATGAAATATCATGTTGATAGCCTTCATTAAAATGTTGATTTGAAAACAATTGTTCTTCTAAATCTTCCTCTTTATTCCTGATTAAATTTTTAGACGATGAATTAATCCCGTGATGTGGGGTAAATATTCCTAAATCAATTTTACAATCAATGATGAATTTACGAAGTTCATTATACTCTTTTTCCAGATTGAATATTGCAATATACTCCATAATTACGGCTAACAATGGGCTTGTTGAATCCGAGTAATAAACAGGCTTCTTTCCAGTTACCGTATATCTAATTAGTGTCTGTTCGTAAAGTTATAAACAATTGATTGTTAATAACTTGTA
>CAZZDX010000299.1:0-3851 GCA_964653185.1 uncultured Bacteroidales bacterium | reverse complement strand
GCAATAGCTGTCAAAACTAATTTCTTTTTCATTTTATTTAATTTTTAATTTTTTTCCTACTCGTTTGGCTTTTCAGCCAAACGCCGTTTTTTTGAGTGGGTTCTGAACTCCACTTTTATAATAAAACTTTGTCTGTCACTTTGGGTGATCAGCCCATTGGCTTTCGCAGATCGGCTTTTGTTTTAAACTTGCCCATAACTTGTTTATATGTATGACAAATTCATACTGTTACTACCTTTTTGGCTGTATATGTATGATACTTGTCATACAATATTTTTTGCAAATATGCATAATTTTATAATACCAAATCATCAAAATGTGATTTTACATTTTTTATTATTAAATTCCAAGTTCAAAATAAACCCCATTGGAAATCTTTCCAACGGGGTTTACCAGTAATTATTGAGACGATACCAATTTAATGTCCTTAAAACAGTTTAAGTATATCTTTCATATCAGCATAAGCAACTCCTATAACAGTATCTGCTCCGCCGTAATATACGAGTAGTTGTCCATCTTTTTCTACTGTGCCGCAGGTAAAGATAACATTTGAAACATCACCTTTTTTCTCATATTCTTCACCTGGTTCAAGGATTGGTTCCGGATGCCTGTATATTAATTTTCTTGGGTCATCAAGGTCAAATACAGCTAACCCAAGTCGATAATACATATTACGGTCAACAGCATGATAAATATGTACCCAACCTTTTTCTGTCTTTATTGGTGTTCCGCCACCACCTATTTTATAATATTCCCATCCTGAGCCCTGTGGCATCATAACTATTGAGTTATCATAAAATGTCTTTAAATCATCTGAAAATCCTACCCATATATGTTGTGGAATCCTATGATAAAGGACGTATTTACCTTTATGTTTCTCAGGTAACAGATAAGAATCTTTATTATCAGTATATGGAAATGGGTATGTTCTTTTGCTCCAGTTCCATCTTTTATTTCTAAAATCATCAACGGAAATAGAAGTCATAGCCAACTGAACCCATGTCTGAATACTGTTCATTCCGGGAACAGTTCCATAAGACGAATAGGTCATATATATAGTATCACCTATCCTGGTAAGTCGCGGGTCTTCACACCCAAAAGCTTCTTTATCGTTTAGTGGGTCAGGTAAATATATAGGTTCTGGTAATCTTTCAGTAATTTTAAAACCATCTTCAGAACATGCATATCCTATCCTTGATATTCCACCTTTTGTGCCTCTTGCCCTGTATAAGAGATGGACTTTATCATCAAGAACCAATGCTCCTGTATTAAATGTAACAACCGACTCCCACGGATGTTCAAAAATAGGTTCAATTATTGGGTTTTTTTTATACCTTTGAAGTTTAAAAGACATATTAATCCTCCTTTTTTATTATATTATGAATATTAAAATTAAATTATCAATTATAAAGTAAAATTTTTCCGTAACCGTTCACACCTTATTTTTTGTAAACCATATTTTGTGGTGTATATATATTGTTACAAAAATTTCTAATTGCTCTAATTGACCTAATTGCTCTAAAAAATGACCAATGTTTACCCTGTTGAATGCTTGCCATATAGAATGTGGAGATATTAATAGAACAGAGCTATTCAACTGTGGACTAATAACCAAACCCCAATTTTGACATTAGAAATTGGGACTTGGAATTTGATTAGAAATTAGAATAATTAGGTCAATTAGGTCAATTTAGTTTCAATTATTTAAGCCGTCAGTTGATTGATATAATTTTAAGTTGTGAACGGTTACCATTTTTTTTTAATCATATATTGCTTCAGAGACATTAATAACAAAATCACCAAGTTTTTCACATTCAGAAAATATATCATTATAAATTATTCCTGCCTTGTATTTATATTTTCCTTTTTCTATATTATTTATATGCTCTTGTTTTAATTTATCTCTGTAATTATTTATTTTCTTTTCAATATTATTAGCTTCTTTAATTGAGCCATCATTGTATTCATTATTCAAATTATTATCCATTATATTTAATGCTTTATCTACCAAATCAAACATTTTATTCAGAGTATCTCTTATATCTTGTGTAAACCATATTTTAAGTTGTTTTTTTCTGTTAATAGTTCTTGCAATATTAAAACAGGAGTCAGATATACTTTCAAGATTATCTATTTGTTTTAACATATTTTTTATTTTTTTAGATCCTGTTTTACTTAAATCACCTTCTGCAACTTTTGTCAGATAAGTAGCAATTTCCACTTCAATATTATCACTAATATCTTCATATTTTTTAATTCTTTCAAAAAATTTATCATTTTTTTTATTGTCTATTTCCAAGAAATAATTACGAACAATAGAAAACATTTTTGTTGTATGTATAGAAAAATTAGCTACTTCTTTTTTTGCCTGAATAAGTGACAATTCTGATGTTGACATTATTCCTGTGTTAATATATTTTATTCTGAATATTTCCTTTTCTTCTTCTTTTAAAGGAACCATAAATTCAACTGTTTTAACAATTAATTTTGTAAATACTATAAGTAATAATGTGTTGGAAATATTAAAAATAGTATGGAATATTGATAAACCAATAGGCATAATTGCTGCAGATTCATAAGGAGATTGTCCTCCACCAATTTTAATAGTAAGCCAGTTAGATACATCTAAAAACTGATGAAATATTAACAATACCCAAATAACACCGATTATATTAAATATAAAGTGTGCTCTTGCAGTCCGCTTTGCAGAAACATTTGTAACAAGAGCGGCAATATTTGCAGTTATTGTTGTCCCAATATTTTCTCCCAGCACCATAGCAGCGGCCATTTCAAATGAAACCCATCCATTATAACACATTACTAAAGTTAATGCCATTACTGCACTTGATGATTGAATAATCATAGTTAATATTGTGCCTATTCCTAAAAATAATAAAACAGACCAAAAGCCCGATTCTGTATATGAAGAAAGAAATTCAAGAATATTAGGATTACTTTTAATATCAGGAACTGAATCTTTAAGAAAACTTAATCCTATAAAAAGAATAGAAAAGCCAACAACAAGCTCGCCCCATGATTTACGATTGTTATTTTTTGATAAAATTAAAGGAAAGCCCAAAGCAACTAAAGGTAATGCTATTGTGCTTATATCAATTTTAAATCCAAGTATGGAAATTAACCATGCTGTAACAGTTGTCCCAATATTAGCGCCCATAATTACACCAATAGATTCAACCAATGTTAACAGACCGGCATTGACAAAACTAACAATCATTACTGTTGTTGCCGATGAAGATTGAATAATAGCTGTAATTAAAAAGCCGGTTAAAACACCTTTTAACCTATTGGAAGTCATTGCAGATAAAATGCTTCGCATTTTATCTCCTGCCACTTTTTGCAAAGCTTCACTCATTAACTTCATCCCATAAAGGAACAAACCCAATGACCCAATCAATGTTAAAAGGGAAAGAATACTATATTTCATCTATACATAATTAAATTCAAAATATTTAAAATTTAAAATGCCTAAAATTCAAAATGCCTAAAAAAATTTAACTCATTTTAAGCATTTTAGTCCATTTTTTAATTTGTTTGCAATTCCATTTAACAACGGCTTTACCGTAACTACAAAGCATCATTTAGTTTAATTATACACTAACCATTTCATATAAAAAACAAAAATAAAGTATAATTCTTTGGATAGCAACTAAAAGGATGTTAAGTTTATGTTAAATTTTTGTTAAATTAATATTAATTTAGAATTCTTAAAAATTTGGAGAAACAAAAACCAATCAGGCAGTTGCCTGATAACAATTAGAATATCAAGTGATTATATAATATCACTATTATCCGACTAAAATTGAAAAACAAATTTTTTAAATCATAAACAA
>CAZZDX010000298.1:0-3949 GCA_964653185.1 uncultured Bacteroidales bacterium | reverse complement strand
GAAAAACCTGCTAAAACAAAATTTGACAAACAAAAAATAAAAGCAGAGATAAACTTGGAAAATAAAGCTGTGGCAACATCAGGTAATTACAGAAATTATTATGAAAATAACGGGGAAAGATATTCGCATATTATTAATCCTAAAACAGGATATCCTGTAAAAAACAATCTTATAAGTGCTACTGTATTTGCTGACAATTGTTTTTTTGCAGATGCTTATGCCACTGCTTTTATGGTTATGGGATTAGAAAAGACAAAAAAAATCTTATCAAAAAATAAAAAATTAGATGCATATCTTATCTATTCTGACAAAAATGGAGATATAAAGACATATACAACAAAAGGAATAAAAGATATTGTTAAATTGCTAAACTGTTAAAACTTGTCAGGATTTTGACTGATTGTTAATGAAACAATGACTAATAACAATATAAATGCATAATATTAACCTCGCAGGTAATTTTTCCAACATAGCAAATGGTTACTAATTTTTTATTGCATTCTGTCTTCTAAATTCAGAGCAGATAATTCCGGTAGCAACAGCTGCATTTAAAGAATCAATGTCTTTTTTATAATTTTCTTTTGGCGAAAATGATGGAATATAAATTTTTTCTTTTATAAAAGGTAATATTTTTTTTGAAATGCCATCAGATTCATTCCCAATTATAATTATTCCATTTTTAGCAAGTTTTTTGGTATATATATTTTCGCCATTAATACAACTTCCATAAACTATAATATCAGAAGAAATCTTTTTAAGGAAATCATACAAATCAGTATAAAATATATTAACTCTTGCTATTGAGCCCATACTGGATTGCACAACTTTAGGATTATAAACATCAACACATTCATTTGAACATATAATATTGTTAATTCCAAACCAGTCGGCGATTCTGATTATTGTTCCTAAATTGCCTGGATCTTTTATCTCATCAAGCATTAATGTAAAACAAGAGTTAATCAACTGAATATCAAGGTGTTGGTAAGGTATTTTTACAACAGCCAATACATTATCAGGTGTTTTTAAGCAGCTAATACTTTGCAGTTCTTTTTCAGAAACATCTATGATATTGATTTTTTTATCTTTTAAAATATTGTCATTCTTTTGTATCCATTGTTTTGTAGCACAAATAATATCAATTTGCCAATTAGGAGAAGAACTTAATATTATATCATTTACAATTTTTTTACCTTCAACAACAAACCGGTTATAAATTTTTCTGTATTTTTTATTTTTTAAAAAATTTATCTGTTTTATCTGATTTTTTGAAAGCATTTTTTTTAATTTGGTAATGAAGGAAAAAACAAAACAACTTTATCAATTCTGTCAGGCAACTGCCTGACCAGTATTTATCAGGAGTAATCTCACGCCTGCCCCGTAGGTAGAGCGAAACGATATCCTTTAAGGGACACCTTTAAAAATAAAGATGTGAGTAAATTGCAAAGCAATATTTTACTGGAGTCGTTGATTATCATTAACCATATAACAATTTAACAATTTTAAATATTTTAGGCATTTTTACCCCGTTAGATACAAAATTATCTAACGGGGTTAAATTTTAGTTCATTTTAGGCATTTTTTTTTATTACATTATTCCAAATTTTTGTTGATATTTTTTTAAAGTTTCTAAAATATTTGTTTTTATATGAATAAAATCATCAACTCCTGAATTTTTTAAGTCATCAATAATATTTTTAGGATAGCCGGCAATAATTACTGATATTTCAGAATTTTTTTCTTTTATTTTTTTTGTAATAACAGGAGCAAGTTCAGCATATTCATCGTCAGAACTACATATTACTACAATATTTGGATTAGATTTTATAGCTGCACTAATTCCTTGCTCAGCAGTTTTAAATCCTGCATTATCAATTATCTCATAACCTGCACAGCCAAAGAAATTTGTTGAGAACATAGCCCTTGCTTTACGCATTGTAGGATTTCCTGTTGTTAACAGAAACACTTTTGGTTTTTTATTACCTTTTTTAACAAATTTTTCAGTGCCAAGTCGTATGTTTTCAAATTCTTCAGCACCACGATAAAATTTTAAGGGTTTTATTATAGTTTCTTTTTCTTCTGCATCATCCGAATATTTTTTACTTATTTTTATGTTATCCAGTGCTTTTTCAGTAAGGTTAGGAAATTGATTAGTGCCAAGGATTGTTTGTTTGCCTGTTGCAATATTCATATTCTTTTTTTGACAGGTCTTTTCTATTTCATTTTGTATAAAATCTTGTTTTGCAGCATTAATAAACCCGTGTTTTTCTTCTGTTTTTTTAAATAAATTCCATGCAGCATTTGCAATTAGGTCTGTCAGGTTTTCAATATAATAAGAGCCGGCACCAGGGTCTATAACTTTATCAAAATGAGCTTCTTCTTTTATAATTAACTGTATATTTTGGGCAATTCTTGATGAGAAGTCATTATAATTTTTAAAACTCATATCAAAAGCCGTTATAGCCATTGAATCACAGTTGCCAATAGCTGCTGACATAGCTTCTGTTGTTGAGCGTAGCATATTAACATAAGGGTCGTAAATTGTCTTATTATATGTTGATGTTGTTGTGTGGACAAACATTTTTAAAGATTTTTCATTATCAGGTTTATATTGTTCAACAATTTTAGCCCATAACAAACGGGCAGCACGTAGTTTTGCTATTTCAATAAAATAATTAGAGTCAACAGCAAAAGAAAATTGCATTTTGGAACTTATATTATCAACAGATAAACCTTTATCAGTAAGATGGGCAAGATATTCATTTGCTAATGCCAAACTAAAAGCCAATTCCTGAACAGCAGAAGAGCCTGCATTATGAAAATAATGACCATTTATTGTTATAGCTCTGAAGTTTGGCAGTTTTTTGTTTATAATTTTAATTATATTATACGCCTCAGTAAAATCATTATCTTGTGTAGTATTGTAATTGCCATAAATCAACAAATGACCTATTGGGTCAAAGTTTAAAGAGCCATTAACTTTTTCAGGGTCAATATTTTTTTTATTTATTTTATTAATAAATAAATCAAGTATATGATTGTAGTTTTTAGAAGATATAAAGTTAATACTTATTTTTGTAAGGTCAATATCTTTTAATAGCAGGTTTATATCAGTTTCATTATTGATTTTTTCTGCATTAAAGCCAATTGAGTTAGCATCTCTGCTAATAGCATTAAGAGCTATTTTGTTGGCTTGTTTAATATCCTGAATATCAATATCCTGACGAATTTGCCATGTATTATTTTTTATTTTATTACCTCTTACATAAGGATATTTGTTTGGAAGAGTTTTTATATGAGATATATCTTTAATATCTTCGGCTCTGTAATAAGGTCTTACATTAAAATCTTCAACCGTTTTCCATAAGAGTTTTTTTTCATAATCAGCACCTTTAAGGTCTGTTTTTATTTTTTCTTCCCATTCCTGTGTTGAGACAGGAGGAAATTCAGTAAATAATTTTTCTTTTTTCTGACTCATCTTTTAAGTCCTTAAATGGTAAATTATAGAGTTTATTTTTAAACAGCAAATTTAGGAAAAATAAAAGAAATGAGTAAATAATAAAAATTTTTGGCATCTTTCATTTTTCAGTTTACATTTTTTAAAAACTCTGAAAGAGTTTAATTTTAATAACCACAGGTGTAACCTGTGGTATTTAACTAATCATATTAATATCAATCAGGCAACCGCCTGATTGTAACCCTGCTACCGCACGATTGTATCGTGTGGTCTTTATTTTTTATTTAATAACAATAACATTATCTAATATTCCTTTTTCTTTTTGGCAATAATGTAAAGACGCACGGCCGTGCGTCTCTATCAATTATTATATCTTTATATTCGTTTCTTGTCCATACATCTAACCATTCAACTACTGCAAAACTTACAAAATAAACTCCTTCTGGATTATAAAATTTGTAATTACCACTCATGATTCAAATGTAATAAAAA
>CAZZDX010000297.1:0-3953 GCA_964653185.1 uncultured Bacteroidales bacterium | reverse complement strand
TACTATATTGCAAAGGTGGCACTCCTCCACTTGCATATATAATTATTTCACCGTTATTTGCTCCACAAAACGGGTCAACTGTTACAATACTATCAATTACTACATCACATGGTAAGCATGCCGGAATTTCCGATAAAGAATTATAAATTAAAGAATCTATCCCATTGGTTACTAAAAGTGGCCAAGTTGGTGGAACAGAAGCAATATATCCTGTGGTGTATGCTGACCATCCAGAATAAATACATGTTGTTTCACTACAACTAATATATATTCCCATAATATAAGTTGGAGTTGCTGTAGGACAATCAATACATTGTTGTTCGGTAATAATATCGTAATTAATAGTTTCGGATTCACACCATGAAATAGTCCCTGTGCCACTACCGCCTGAAGCTACAAGGTTTAAATCATCATCTATACATACACTAACAGGTGCACAATCAAGAACCTGAATAATTATTGAATCCTCACCACAAGCAAGCGAATTAACAATAACGTGTGTGCCGACTCCAGCAACAGAAGGGTTAAAAACTCCTGTTGACGGATTAACTCCATCTCCACTCCATGTTCCGGGTGTTCCGGCAATTAAAGATATTGAAGCGTCCGTATTACACATTGGTTCAACAGGACATATAACAGCATCACAACAAACCATAGTGATTGGCTCACATGCACTCAAAGACACAGATTGAACATAACCTTCCCTGTTACTACTTCCTGTAGTGCCTGTGGTTCCACAAATAATAACATTTCCGCTTGTACTTACGGAAACATCAGAAACTTTGTATGTTGTATTAACAGAAGTAATTAAATTTAAATCCGAGTCATATTTTATAACTCTGTCTGATGAGCCGATATATACATTTCCACAATTATCAATATCTATCCCATTATTATCTGCTGCATTTTCGCCAAGAGAACTAGTTATATTACCTCCAGGAATTGACGCCGAGCTAATAATGGAACCGTCAGCTAATGAACGTTTATGAACTGTTTCACCGTCTTGTGTATAAACAAAACTATCGTTTGCTTTAATCGCCATATTAGCGCCATTACCATTCTCAGGGCGAAAATTCTCGCTCTTATAACCAAAATGGTAAGTATGATCTCTCTCAAATAATTCGGGATGATCAGAGCCACACAAGGAAAAGTATTGAGATATTGCACCTATTGTATCTAATGTAAGATAATAGTATTTAGAATTATAAGAAGAAGTCATTGACCTGACTTCCATCGGCACATTTGTAAGTCCCATTGGACCTGGACGGCAGGTTCCGACATCAGCAATATCAATCACACTACCATCACTTGTGCTAATATCAAAAATAACACCTTTACCTGTTATACTCGGCATTCCTTCTAACCGTGTTCCTCCGACAATTAATTTGGTTTGATCGCAATTAAAACATATAGCCCAGTATTCGTCCATAGCTCCTCCGTCATTATGCCATGACATATTTCCTGAATTATCTATCTTTTCAATTTCAGCAATAGAACCTGATGTGATATAACTAATCCCGTTCAAATCAGTTGCCATTGTGCCAAGCCAATTACCTGCAGTATCCCAGGATGTTGTATAAGTCCATTGTAAAGCTCCTGTTGCATTATATTTAATCAATTTTTCATAATCCAACATGCCGTCTCCAAAAATATAGGCATTCCCTGAAGCATCATTGTCGCATTCCCAAACACCATTTGAAGCGTTAGCAAATGGCGTATCAGTCCATGGATCAATGATTATGGTCATTGAAGGATTATAGTCCTTTATTTCAAAAGAAATTATATTATTGTTAAGTAAATAAGCACTATTTATCAGTTCATTCTTCTTTCCCTTATAAAAAGTTACCGGAGCATGATCTATTATTTTATCAAATTTTGTTATTATGTGAATATTTCCGTCTTCCTGAAGAAAAGATTCAGAAGAATATTTAAGTTTAACTTGTGATATATCGCCACCCGGATAAATTATAACGGAATATTTTATTCCTCCATCAGGATGAAATTCATATTCTATATCAATGTTTGGATATAAATTTTTATATAGAATTTTTTTAAATGATTTTATGTAATTAACATTAGTTAATTTACCATTCTGCTTAAATGTGTAACTATGATAAAATTGCGTCTTATTTACAGGAACAATTTTTACTTCTTTATTAGCTCCTATCCATTGAGCATATACCCATTCTTCTTCTACACTTTCCCTTTTTTCTTTTATTTCATATATTCTCCATTCTTCTGCTGTTGATTTTTTTTTCCTTTCAATTTTTTTCAAACGATTTTCTTTCTCTTTTTTAGCAAAACGTTTGAAACGAAATGCAATTCCTGACCCTGTAAAATAATAATCTTCCGCAGAGCCGTCATAGGCAAACTCAACATTATTATTAAATGTTTCGGGTGCTGTTATCTGAAACTGACCTTTGTTCTCAATAAAGTATTTATCTTCATCATATTTTACTTTCCAATTACTTTGAGAGAATAGTAGATTAGGGAATAAAAAAAGTATTAAAAATAATTTTTTCATGATATTTATTTTTTAGATTTAAAAAAAATTAGTAATATTTTAGGTTATCCGTCAATTGCTGACGGCAATTTATAAAGCATAAGCAATTACGATAAAATACTGCGAAACTTTAGTTAATTCAATAAAGTAATGTTCCCTTTTTTCTCAATTTTTTCACCATTAAGACAAGTCCCTGTTAAGTAATAAACATATACTGCTGTCTCTTGTATTATACCTTTATATGTTCCATCCCAACCATTGCTCATATCACTGGTTTGAAAAATTATTTCTCCCTGACGATTAAATATTATTATTTCCATTTCTTTTATACCAAAGGTCTTAACATATAAAATATCATTCCTTCCATCACCATTAGGCGAAAATCCTGTTGGAACATCTATTAAACAATCAACTTTACAGTCCTGACTAATTGTATAAGGACCGGAATTAGCAACACAGGTATTAATGTCAGTTACTGTCAATGTATAACTACCAGCAGGAACATCTGTTAAATCAAGATTGGTTCCAACAGTTGTATTATTTGCATCTTTCCATACATAAATATAAGAAGGTGTTCCTCCCGAGACAGTGATACCTGTAATAGAACCATCTGATTCATTACAATTTGCAATTGTAATATTCATACTATTATCATCTATGGTTTGTCCGGGTATATCATTAACCGTATAAGGACCTGATATAGCAATACATGTATTACTGTCAGTTACTGCCAAAGTATAACTACCAGCAGGAACATTTGTTAAATCAAGATTGGTTCCAACAGTTGTATTATTTGCATCTTTCCATACATAAGTATAAGAAGGTGTTCCTCCTGATACAGTAATACCTGTGATAGAACCATCCGAATGTCCGCAATTAGCATCTGTGATTATAATGTTGCTGTCGTCTATTGTCTGTCCTCCTATATTATTAACAATATAAGCTGATGTATCAGCACATCCATAAACATCAGTTACTATGAATGTATAACTTCCGGCTGGTATATTATCCAAATCAATATTTGCTCCTATTGGTGTCCCACTTGCATCTGTCCATTCATAAGTATAAGATGTTGTGCCTCCTGACACAGTAATTCCTGTAATTGAACCATTTGAAATACCGCAATCTGCACCTGTAATTATAACACTGCCATCATCTATTATTGGTCCGGGCAAATCGGTTAAAGTTGCTTGTGAATGCTTATCACAAGGGCTTGCATCGCGAACAACTATATCATAATTTCCGCCTCCCAATCCTATAAAAGTATTTCCTGATTGAAATGTTGCTCCATTATCTATACTATATTGTAAAGGTGGCATTCCTCCACTTGCATAAATAATTATTTCACCGTTGTTTGCTCCACAGGATGGATCTACGGTTACTACACTATCAATTACTGTAGTGCAGTTACAATCTTCAACAGTTATAACAACATCATCATATACTGTTG
>CAZZDX010000296.1:0-3965 GCA_964653185.1 uncultured Bacteroidales bacterium | reverse complement strand
ATAATTTTTATAGTTTTTAGTTAAACAATAATATTTTTTTATTAAAAAATTAAAATAAGGATTTTAGCATACAAAACTACAACATTTTTTGTTAAAAGTCAAGTGATTTTTAATATTTTTTCAAAAAAAGTTATTAAAAAGTTAAAATATTTTTTCTTTAAGACCCTGTCAGGTTTACCCTGACAGGTCTAAATATTAATTAATTAATTAATTAATTAATTAATTAACTATCAATTTCCCTGTACTAATTAATCCATTATCAGAAGATATTTTATAAATATAAATCCCTTTACAAAGATTTTTTCTGGTAATAACAAACTTTTTATCTGTAATATTAGAAATTGACCTTACCTGCTCTCCTGTAATATTGTATAATTCAAATTTAAACGGCTGGTTCATTCCCTGAATTTCAAAAACAGTTGTTGAATTAAACGGATTTGGATAAACTTTAACAGAAATATCCTTATCATAGATTACTGGTACATTCGTAATGAGTGAATCAATTTTCCCAATGGTATTAAATACCGTATTGGTAATAACAGGTTCATTAAAATCAAATACAATATTAGCTTTATTATTTATTACTGTGCCAATGGTATTCCCATGTTTCTGGTGTATTTTATATTTCAAAAAACCATGACTTTCCGGCTCATTAATATTACTGTCAGGCAACAGTATATTTGCAAAAGTCCATTGTAAAACATTGCTTCCGAAAATGTTTAGAGTATAAGGATGACTGCTTGCCCCGGGTTGAATTGTGGTAATGTCAAGGTGAGAAGATAATGTATCATATATCACTACATTAAAGGCAGTATCTGTGCCGGTATTTTGGAAATGAATAATATACTCCATCACATCAGCAGAATCAACATAATGAAATGTTTCTGTCAGACCTTCCGGTTTTACCTGTTTATCATTAGGGTCATAAGAACCAATAGCTACGTGGCAATCTATTTCAACGAAATAATCCTGATCATCTTCAGGGACAACTGTTATTTGTCCTGTTACAAAAGTTCCAGTGCTATCGCCACACATCTCAACATTATCCTGTGGATGACTGTTGCCCGGATGTCCGGGTCTTTGGTCTGCTTCCAACCTTATGGTATTTCCATTAGCAGACCAGCAGATAACAGAACTATCTCCTCCTGCAATCTGGAAAGTTCCTGTATAAACAAGTATATTATTTTCATAAATGCGGTATTCGGATGTTCCGTCCATATCACCTTCTACAGGGTCGCCTGTATTATAAATTGTAAAGCATGCCAAACTATCGCTTACACATTCACCTTGAACTGCAACACTTGATTTATCCCATGTTGAATCAGCAGGAAAGCACAAAGTATCAGGATAAATATTGGCTTTTACACACATAGTTTGTCCTATAAGTGACATATCACAATCCACATATACATAAAAGTAAAATGAACTACATTGACCGGGATTTACAGTGCCAATATCAAAAGTTAGAATATTTCCTGTTTGAGATATTAAATTTCCACCTCCTGTATAAGTCATATTTGCATCAAGTTCAACTTTTATTGTTGCATTATCAGCTTGTATGGTTCCGTTGTTACAATAACTGACCGAATAAGTTGAAGTAAAACAAGGTCTTATTGCCCATGTAGAAATATCAACACTAAGACTGGGACAGTAAACATCTGGCTGAACACCAAAATTAATATTTGAAATGGTATCAGTAGAAGAAATAATATCAACAACATAATAATCCGGGTAAACTGGGCAATTTTGCTGCCATAACGAATTTGGAAGCATAATACTTACAGTATATGTGCCTGTATCAATTAAAAAATAATAAAATCCGTCGGAATTAGTCATTGTATAATAAGGACCTGGAATTGCCTGAAGTAACCAGTTCTGCAGACCATATTCATTTATATTCTGAATACAATCTGCATTCATATCATTGAATATTTTTCCTGAAATATTTGCATGTTCAATATTAAAACACTGACAACCTAAAGAATCTAATTGTACTATTCCATAGGTAATATCTGAACCTAAAGAATTAGAAGCAATTAAAGTTACAGTATATAATCCTTCCTGCGCATACCAGTGTGTTGGATTTTGAGCCGTTGAAGTTCCTCCATCACCAAAATCCCAAAGCCAGGATGCAGGAATGTTTATGGAAAGATCAGTAAATTGAACATGATACATTGCCATTGAATCTTGAAAGAAACAAGTACAGGAAAAATTTGCAACAGGAGGTTGTGTGGGCATTTCATCTATCACTACACAGTCGCTTGCCAAACAACCATTTACATCTGTAACTGTTACACAATACATTCCATAAGTAATAACATTAAGTGTTTGAAGATTACTTCCATTATTCCAAAAATAATCAATAAAGCCTGCTCCTGCATCCAACACAATAGTATCAGGTTGTGTAGTAAGTATATCAGTACCTAAATTAACAACAGGTGGAGAATATATAGTAATATAGCCAATTTTAGTTAATGAATCTGAGCCAGAAGCATTGGAAACTATCAGAGTTACATCATAAGTTCCTGATGCCATATACCATATATTTGGGTTTTGAGCAGTAGAGGTAGAAGGATATCCTCCCTGAAATGTCCAGTTCCAACTGGTTGGGCTATTTGTGCTTAAATCTGTAAAATTAATCCAGACACTATCATAACCACAAATAACAGTTTGACTTGCAGTAAAATCAGCCACAGGTGCCTGAGCAAAAGAATAACTGTTTATTGCAAAAGCAATTGCTAGAAGAAACATAAGTTTTGTTTTCATAATTTTTATAGTTTTTAGTTAAACAATAATATTTTTTTATTAAAAAATTAAAATAGAAATTTTAGCAAACAAAATTACAACATTTTTTATAAAAAGTCAAGTGTTTTTTAATATTTTTTTAAAAAAAAATTTGAGATATTTTTGCTAATCCTTATTATTCTTATGATACCTGATTTAAAATTTTATTTATTATTATTATTTTGATTTTTTGTAATTTTTTTTTAATTATTCTTAAAATTATGTAGATAAATCATGCTTTTCGATATTTTTTATGGATAAAGAAATATGTTAGGTGTATATGTATATAAGGCACAAAGGCATAAAGATATAAGGTATAAGGCACAAAGGCACAAAGGCATAAAGGTATAAGGTATAAGGTATAAAGGTATAAAGGTATAGCAGAAATTATATTTAAAAATATTATTATCTAACGGGGTAAATCTCTATTGCGTGCATTGCGGTTCAGTCGGGCGCCTGACCGATACTGAATCCATTGATAAATTGCTGTAAGTTGAAACTTCATAAATTCTTGATAACTGTAAAACGGTTATCTTTTTTCTTCAATTTGTTTTACCTTTTCTTTTTTGAACTTTTTACTAAAAATTCTTATAATTTTTTTATTTTTGCTCATATATCAAATTTAAAAGTTATTAACCAAACTTTTTGTCAACCTATATTATGAGAGGACAGTTACATTAATTTGTATAAAAACTATGTATAAATCATTGAAAAAGAGATTACTGACAATATTCATTATTATTTTATTCTGTTTTACAGGATATGGTATTTATATATATATATCAAACATAAAAATATTTGAGCCGGTAACTATATCTGTTAACGGCTTAGACAATAGTGAATTTGACTATATAAAGGTCTATGGCATCTCACCAGCAGGAAAAATTCTTAAATTAAGCAGATTTAATACTTTATATGAGTGGAGCAGCTATAGTAAAGATAATGAAACCAATAATTTTGTATGGGATAGTTATTATTGTTATTACAAAAAAATAATGCTATGTGCCAATGATAGTATAATTAATAAAATAAAACGTATTGATATTAAAATTGGTAAGACAAACTATACTTATGACAATAAAAAATTTAAACAACAATGGGTCAAAGTAAAAGAGCAGTCAAAGATAACAACTTATGAACTTCCTGATAATGTAAGAGGAAATACAGGAATAATTCATAAA
>CAZZDX010000295.1:0-3970 GCA_964653185.1 uncultured Bacteroidales bacterium | reverse complement strand
AGTTCAAAGTTTAAAGTTTAAAGTTACAATGGCATAAAATTTAAAGTTTCATAATATATACCCAACAGGTGCTATGCGACCTGTCGGGTGGTAAAAGTTTAATGTTCAAAATTTAAAGTTATAAGTTCAATGTTTAAACAGAAAACAGGAAACTGAAAAATGGGAATTTTTTATTAATATCAGGCGGCAAATATATTAATTTTGTTTTGTTCAGAACAGATGATTGTGATGAATTACTTTAATTTAATAAAGTGGTAAGTAATAGTTCCTTTTTGTTCTTGCGCTGCATTAATATCCTGAGTAAATTGAGATTTTAAAGCGGCTTTTAGAGCTAATTTCCATAGTATAGAAGAAGTGGTAGTAGTGCCTCTTGTTCCTGCTATTGCTTTAATTACTTCACCTTTTCTATTGACTGTAATAGTAATTACAACTGTTCCCTCGTCGTTTGAGGTGTAATTCGGTTTAGGTAGATAT
Source organism: uncultured Bacteroidales bacterium (assembly GCA_964653185.1). Lineage (GTDB taxonomy): Bacteria > Bacteroidota > Bacteroidia > Bacteroidales > CAZZDX01 > CAZZDX01. Next base: position 3,496 of record CAZZDX010000295.1, on the reverse strand, counting down.
TTTGATTTTCGTCCTTTTAAGCTGAAAGATATTCCATTTCCACCGTTTCCATGTTCTCCATAGTGATTTTTTGCATTAAGAGAGCCAAAAGGATTGCCTTGGTCACCGGGTTTTCCTGTCTCGCCTTCATTTCCTGTCTCCGAGTGTTTGCTCTGATACATTGATTTTACATCAATTTCAGGTTTTTTAGGTTCTTCGGGTTTGGATTCAGTTTCTGTTTTATTATTTAGTTTTACAGTTTCTTCTGTGTTTTGAGTTGTTATATTTTTGGTGTCATCAGAAATATTTTGATTGGGTGTATTTTTTTTAACAGGTGGAGTTTCAGGTTGTATATCTCCCATACCCTGATCGCTATATCCAAGATTAACCTCAATACCTTGTTCCTCAGGTAAAGGCAGAGGTGTTCTGAATCCAAAAAAGATAAATAATATTAATAGTATAACATGGAATAATGTTGTTCCAATAATTGCTTTAATATCATCTTTATTTAATTTCATTTATGAATAAGTTTATAGGTTAAACAACATTCATACTTTATTTGTTACAATATTTCTTTAAAATTTTAAAATTTCACGCCAAGACGCAAAGTCGCAAAGATTACTTTCTTATGTTTATATTTTCGTATTCAGTTTATTTTCAATTACTTACAACTATTTCGGCTTCGCTCAACAACTAAAAAACTCAAGATGTAGAAATTGGAAATTATTTTTTTTTTTTCTAATTAAATTCCAAATCACAATTTCTGAAATTTAGAGATATACTTATCTTTTTACTTGAATATTTAATTCTATTATTTTTTTGGTGATGTTGCCAGAATTACTTTATGTTTGGTTTTAGTAGATTTATTAATATTATTAACAGCATCAATTATGTTAATAATATATTGAATAGGCACAGTTTTGTCAGCACGCAAGACGATAGTTGCATTATCCTGATTACTAATTTTTTGAAGTATAGTATTTTCCAGAGATTGCTCAGTAACAGGATTTTCTTCCACAAAATACTGTAATTCATCATTTATATAAACAGTAAGAGTTTGTTTAGCCATTGTTTTGCTACTGCTATTTGGCAGGAGCAGTTTTATAGCATTTGGGCTTATTAATGTTGAAGTAAGCATAAAAAATATTAAAAGCAAGAATACCAAGTCAGACATAGATGCAGCGCTAAATTCTAAGCTTCTTTTATTTTTAGTATGAAGAGCCATTTGTTTTTAAATTAAATTATAAGATGCTTATATTATTATTTTATTTTATTTTAGATTAATTTGTCATATAAAATATTAAGAAGTAGGTTCATTAAGAATGTCCATAAATTCTGTAGCTCTTGTTTGCAGGATAAATACTATTTTTTCTATTCTGGCAACTAATATGTTATAGAATATATAGGCGATTATACCGACAATAAGTCCTGCGATAGTAGTAATCATGGCTTGATATATTCCGCCTGACAAAGTAGAGATATCTACATTATTTCCTGCTTTTGACATATTATAAAAAGCTGTTACCATCCCTGTAACGGTTCCAAGGAATCCGAGCATAGGCGAAGCGCCTGCTATCATAGCGAGTACGGGTAATTTTCTTTCTAATTTTGCAATTTCCTGCTGTCCTATATTTTCTATTGCAGCGTTAATATCATTCAAAGGTCTTCCAATTCTTAGAATACCTTTCTCTATCATATTTGATATAGGGCTATTATTATTTTTGCATAAAGATTTGGCAGAGTCTATTCTGTCGTTGTGCATAAAGTCGCGAATATTATTCATAAAGTTTAATTCTTCGCCTGATGCTTTGTTTATAGCAAGATAGCGTTCAATAAATATATAAACGGCAATGATTGAAAAAGCTAATAAAGGTATAATAATCCATAAAGAACCTCTCATAGTAACAAGTTCCCATATTGAAAGTGTTTCTTCTGTTGGTTGGGAAGTGGCAAGTTTGTTAGCTGCATTTACTATTGTATCATTAACAGCAGCAGTATGCTGAGTAATTTGTAAGATAATACCTATCATTTTTTTTTAGTTTTAAAGTTTAAATTTATATATAAAATTTGTTTGGCATTTGTCGTTTGTTGATAATATTATTATCAGACAAATCTGTCAGTTGCCGGATTCTAAATGTCGTTGTAAAATCCCACATTTATCGGAACTGATGCCCGATTAAAATATCAAAAGTAAATAAACATTAAACGACAAACGAATTAGTTATTTCCGCCGAGTATAAGAGGCATACCATTTTTACTATTACCAACAACAACAACTTTTGTATTTGGTGATTCGGATAGTTTAATAGTAGCTTCAATACCTTTTTCTGTTAAAATTTTGTCAGTTAAACTTGCTGATATAATTCTGTTAGCCGCTGCTTTACCTAGTGCTTCAATTCTTTGACGTTCAGCTTCTTTTTTTGCTTTTTGCAGTTTATATTCATATTCAAGAGATTCCTGTTCTTGTTTTAGTTTTCTTTCAATAGCATCTTGTAAAGTTTGTGGTAAAACAATATTACGTATTAAGATATCATTAACCTGAATATAATTATCTGCAAGAGTTTTTTTAGTTTTATTAAAAATTTCTTTTATAATTTGTTCTTTTTTTGTAGTATTGATTTCTTCAGGCAAATATTTTGCTATAATTGTTCTAATGACAGCACGCATTACCGGCATAATGATTTCTGTTTCATAATTTCTTCCTCTTTCTACTTCTAAGTAGCCGAGCTTGCTTATCATTGGCTGGTGCAGGACAGTTATATCCATATTTATTTTAAGCAGGTTAGAGGATAATACTTCCATTTGTTGAGTTGTTTCTTTTTGTCTTATTTCATAGTCAACAACATGGTTCCAAGGTGCGAGAAGATGAAATCCTTGTCGCATAGGTGTTTGTTCTTTGCTTATTCCATGTCTAAATGTTTTGTATAGAAGACCTGCGTGTCCGGCGTCTATAGTAACTGTCATTCTGCTCCAGAATATTATTATCAGAACAATAGCAGCTATAATAATAATAACAGGAGTAATTTTTTTCATGTTGATTTCTTCTTGTGCCATAATTTTTTTAAGTTAGTTAATAATTAATTAAATTGTTGGCAAAGATATGTAAAAAGAATTAAAAAAATAAAATAAAAAAATAAAAAGAGTTGTTACCAATAAAATTTTCTGATTAATAATTTACAATATGTGTATTGTTTATATCTTTGATGTTTGATTTTGAGTTATAAAATATTATAATATTTGCTTTTAAATTTTAAAATGAAAGAACAATATTTTACACAAGATAATATTTTCAAAAAAGCGTTGGAAATTAAAGATATTGCTCAAAAAAATTTGCATTTGAAAGAGTTATCAATAAAAAAAAACAATGTTGTTCTTCTTGTAACCGACATGCAAAATTATTTTTTGGATTCTGATTCACATGCGTTTATTCCATCTGTCAAAGCAATAATTCCCAATATTAATTTATTAATTAATCTTTGTTTTAAACTTAATATACCTATAATTTTTACTCAACATA
>CAZZDX010000294.1:0-3987 GCA_964653185.1 uncultured Bacteroidales bacterium | reverse complement strand
ACGAGAGACTACGAAAAAAATTAAATACTAAAAAAGACAAAATTGATATAGTTTTAAATTTAGGAAACAACAATTTAATAATAGTAGAATGTAAAACCGTTAAAGAAAGCAGATATAATAAATTCAGTTCGGTTTCAAGACAACTAAAAGCCTATGCAGATTTAGTAAATTCAAATGATTTTAACGTGACTAAATTGTTACTAATTGCACCAGATTTTAGTGATGAATTTATAAATGACTGTGAACTTGAATATGAACTTAATTTGTCCTTATTGACAGTGTCTTCATTGATCAAAATACTCAAAGGATTTAAAAACTCAAAGAAACATAAACAATTTTCCTACAAACTTCTAATGAGAGACGTTTTAATAAATGAAGATAGAATATTGAAAGCAATTTCAAACTAAAAATATAAAATGAACGGAAAGTATCTGTAACTAACATGTTATAAATTCAAACGGGTGGCAAGTGGTAAAATGGAACTAAAGATAATAATTTTATAAAACAAGGTCTAAACCATTAAAAATTAGACCTTGTTTTTTTCTATAATAATAAAAAAATATATGCGCATAGATATTTTGACTTTGTTTCCTGATATGTTTGAGGGTGCTTTTAATTATTCAATAATAAAAAGAGCGAAAGAAAAAGGTCTTGCAGAGATTTATTTCCACAACATAAGAGATTATTCAACAGATAAACACAAAAGTGTTGATGATTATGCTTATGGCGGTGGTGCCGGTATGGTAATGATGATTGAGCCAATTGCTGCTTGTATTGATGAACTTAAAAAGGCAAGAACTTATGATGAGATAATATATATGACACCTGACGGAGAATTGCTTAATCAAAAAATTGCCAATCATATTTCAACATTTAACAATATAATTATTCTTTGCGGTCATTATAAAGGTATTGATCAAAGAATCCGTGAGCATTATATAACAAAAGAAATTTCAACAGGAGATTATGTATTATCCGGAGGTGAGCTTGCCGCTGCTGTTTTATGTGATGCTGTGATAAGAATTATTCCCGGTGCTATTAATGACGGAACATCAGCTTTATCCGATTCTTTTCAGGATGATATTTTATCTCCACCTGTATATACACGTCCATACGATTATAAAAATTTGAAAGTCCCGGACATCTTACTTTCAGGTAATGACAAAGAAATACAGAAATGGAAGACAGAAAAATCTATTGAAAGAACAAAAAAAAGAAGACCTGATTTGCTTTCAAACAAAGGTGATGAATAAAAAAAACATGATAATTGTATGGCAAAATATTTTTATTAACAACAGATAGAAACTTTTCCAAAGTTTAAAACTTTGGAAAAATTTCTAAATATTGATTCTAATTTGTCCATGTTAGGAAAGATGTTTATTATTTTTTTTTCAATTTAAAATTGTATTTTCGTTTTTTTTATTTAAAATTACAATTGTTTTTTATATATTTAAACATATAAATTATTGATATACAGGAAGATACAAATTTCTCTGATAACTTATTTTTTTAACAACAATGTCAAAATTTATAATTAGATTAATTTTAAAAAAGAAATTAATAAATTTAACAGTTATTTTATTGATAACTGCATTTATGCTATACAAGGCATTTGATGTGCATTTATCGTATGATATGGCACAAATGCTTCCTCCTACTGACTCTACATATGTTGAATATCAAAAATTTAAAAAAATATTTGGTGAAGATGGGACAATATTTTTTGTAGGCATTCAGGATAAAAAACTTTATAAATTAAAAGAATTTAATGACTGGTATGATCTGACTAACAAATTAGAAAATATTGAAGGAGTTCAGAAAGTAATTTCTGTTGCCAGAATGTATCATTTAGTAAAGAATACAGAAACACATAAATTTGATTTTAAACCTATTATTTTAAGCAAACCAAAGACCCAGCATGAATTAGACAGCTTAAAAGATATAATTTTATCATTTCCTGTTTATGATGGTTTGCTGTATAACAAATCAACAAATGCCAGTATGATGGCTATTACTCTTGATAAAAATGTGCTTAATACCAAAAAGAGAGTTGGTTTGGTAATGGATATAAAAAATACTATTGAAAAATTTGGAAATAAGTATAATATTGATGTTCATTATTCAGGACTACCTTACATACGGACTATTACAACAAAAAAAACAAAAAACGAACTTAAATTATTTATATTATTAGCCATATTTATTTCTGCAATAGCTCTTTTCTTTTTCTTTAAATCTTTCAGAGCTACATTGATACCAATAATTATTGTTTGTATTAGTGTTGTTTGGGCTTTTGGCACAATTTCTATATTTGGATATAAAATCACTATGCTAACAGGGATTATTCCACCATTATTAATAATAATAGGTATAGAAAACTGTATTTTTTTATTAAACAAATATCATAGTGAATACAAAATATATAATAATAAAACAAAAGCACTTGCAAGGACAATTCAAAGAATGCTTGGCCCGTTACTTTTAACAAATGTAACTACCGGTGTTGGTTTTGCAACTTTTATTATTACCCGTAATTCTATACTTGCAGAATTTGGCATAATAGCTTCACTTAATATTTTATTTATATTTTTTCTTACAATGTTTTTAATGCCTATCTTATTTAGCTATACAAAAGCACCCAAACTACAACAAATCAAATATTTAGATAATAAAATAATTAAAAAAATTATTTCCAAGATTGAATTCTCAATCATTAATCGTAGAAATTTAATCTACATAATAACCGTATCATTATTTGTATTTGGTATAATAGGCATTACAAAATTAAAAACAACAGGTAAAATAGTTGATGATATATCAAAAAAAGATGTTTTATATACTGATATGATGTTTTTTGAAAAAAATATTAAAGGTATAATGCCTTTTGAAATATCTATTGATACAAAGAAAAAAAATGGAGTGATGCGACTCTCATTTATTCGTAAACTTGATAAATTAGAAGCGGTTATTTCTTCATATCCCGAGATGTCTAAATCTTTATCAATTGTTGGGGTTGTTAAATCTGCAAAACAAGCTTTTTACAATGGCAAAAACTATATGTATTCTTTGCCCAACAATCAGGAAAAGAATTTTATATTTTCTTATCTTCCCAAGATGGAAAAAAATAAAAAGACAACTTTTAGTTCTTTTGTTGATACCAATATGCAGGTAACAAGAATAACTACCCAAATGGCAAATATAGGCACAAGAGATATTCAAAGAATTAAAGATAATATAAAACCAAAGATTGATTCAATTTTTAATCCTGAAAAATATGATGTAACACTTACAGGAACAAGTGTCGTATTTTTGAAAGGAACAGATTATTTAGTAAACAATTTGGCAACAAGCTTAATATTTGCTCTTATTATTATATCAATTTTGATGTCATTTCTCTTTACTTCATTAAAGATGACTCTGATTTCGCTTATACCTAATCTCTTTCCGCAATTATTAACAGCAGCTTTGATGGGATTTTTATGTATTTCTATAAAACCATCAACAATTTTGATTTTTAGTGTTGCATTGGGTATTTCTGTTGACAATTCAATACATTTTCTTTCAAAATATCGTCAGGAGCTAAAATTTAATAATTGGAATATCAAAGATTCTGTGATATATTCTTTAAGAGAAATAAATGTAACTATGATATATTCTTCTGTAATTTTAATATTAGGATTTTCAATATTTGCTTTTTCAGGATTTGGAGGCATACAAGCTATGGGATTTTTAATATCATTTACTTTATTTATTGCCTTACTCTCAAATCTCTTTTTATTACCGTCGTTATTATTAACACTTGACAAAAAGATTACAACAAAAGCATTTAAAGAACCATTACTTGAAATTTTTGACGAAGAAGAAGACATTGAATTAGGTGAATTAGAACTTGAATAAAAAATATTATTTATCTTTGCTGTTAATAAATTTGTCTTAGGGCTTGTAACAAAATAAAGTATACAGAATTGACAAAGTTATTTTGTTTTT
>CAZZDX010000293.1:0-4007 GCA_964653185.1 uncultured Bacteroidales bacterium | reverse complement strand
ATGGAACTGTAAAGAAGGTAAAAATTATTATTGTAAAACAAGTTTTGCTACAGAAGCTATTATAGGTTCATACTTAACAACTCTATATCCAAAAATACCGTTCTTTGTTAGGACGGTAGCAGTATTTGAATGTAGAAATAAACCATATATCTTTATGGAAAGAATGGAAACAGATTTATGATGAGAGCTGGAGACAGATGCGCGACTTTTTTTATGACCCTGATATGCACAAAGTGGACTGGAAAGCAATGCACGATAAATATGCCGTATTAGTGCCTTATGTAAATAATCGTAATGATTTAAACTATATTATCGGAGAACTCATAGGCGAACTTAGTATAGGACATTCTTATGTAAGCAGCGGAGACAAACCAACACCTAAAAAAATATATACAGGACTATTAGGTGCCAAAATTAGCCGGCATTCATCAGGATATTATAAAATTGATAAAATATTAAAAGGCGAAAACTGGAACGAAAATTTACGCTCACCTCTGACAGAAATAGGCGTTAATGTTAATGAAGGCGATTATATCATTGCTATTAATGGTAAATCAACTAAAAATATGGACAATATTAATAAGGCATTTATAAATACTGCTGATAAACAAGTTGAGATTACTGTTAACTCAAAGCCAAATGAAAAAGATAGCAAAAAAACTATTGTTGTGCCTGTTAAAGATGAGTCAAAACTGTATTATTATAACTGGGTTCAAAATAATATTAAAAAAGTTAGCGAAGCCACTAATGGACAAGTCGGATATATTCATATTCCTGATATGTCAACTGAAGGACTGAATGAATTTGTTAAATATTTTTATCCGCAATTAAAGAAGAAAGCATTAATAATTGATGACAGAGGAAATGGCGGAGGCAATGTATCTCCAATGATTATAGAACGTTTGCGAAGAGAGATAACACGTTCCAATATTGCAAGAAATGTAACTGAACCTGGCAATACTCCAAAACAAATGATGCTTGGACCTAAAGTATTGTTAATAGATTGCTATTCTGCTTCTGACGGAGATTTGTTTCCTTACTCATTTAAAAAGCATAAAATAGGCAAAGTTATTGGCACCCGCACTTGGGGAGCTGTTACCGGTATTCGCGGCTCTTTACCTTTTGTTGATGGTGGCTCTTTATATAAGCCCGAATTTGGCACTTATTCTTCTGATACAAGCAAATGGATTATTGAGGGCTATGGCGTTGACCCTGACATTGTTGTTGTCAATGACCCTGCAAAAGAATATGCGGGCGAAGATGAACAACTTAACAAAGCTATTGAAGTTATTTTAGAAGAACTTAAAAATTATAAAGGATTGCCTCCTGTGCCTGCTTTCCCGGATAAAAGTAAATAGATTTAAAATTGGGATATGGAATAACCCGACAGGTCGCATAGCACCTGTTGGGTATAAATTGACTTGATATTAAAACAAAAAAGGTACTCAATATTTTTTACTTTCCTCTCTGGTTCCCCTCTCTACAAGTAGAGAGGGGCTAGGGGTGAGTATAAAACAAAAACAAAATACATATATTTCTTTTCTTTTAAAATTTATTAAAAAATATTTGCAATTAAAAACATTTTTATATATTTGTGCAATTCTTTTGTATGAGTGAATTAAAATATTATATAAAATGAAAAAAACAAAAATATTACTAAACAAACTCTGGAATAAACTAAAAAAAATTCCCCTATATATCGGAATGTTAGCTTTGCCTTTTTTAGCAAACAAGTTAGAAGCTCAAGTTCCAAGTCTAACTCCAGAAAATGCTCCTGTTGTAACAATTAATCCTGTTTGGCATCCATATTATTATAAAAATCCATCTGAATGGAATCATGCTGATTCTGTCTGGAATCTTGCAGATGAAGACACTAAAATACAAATGTTAGAGTATGCATTTAAACAAGACAGTGTTTATAATTATGGTGGCATGACAATATGGGATAATGGTGACACAATAATATGGAATGATGCAGATTTTGCACTACAAACCATGATTAATTATAATGGATATGACGAACTTGTTGATGGTTCATTAAATATGGCTAATTTTGGAGGTTTTTTAGAACATAATGGTGAATTTAAAATACCTGTTTATTTTGCTACAATATATGAAACAAATAAAACTTATAATACTGTGTTAGTTGGAGAGAATATTTTTGATTTAAAGGATTGGTATGTTTTTGATTCAAATATGCCTCCTGAAACACCCGATAGAAGATTAATACCCGGGCATGGTCTGCCTTCAAATAGTTCTTATTTTAATTGGAATACAATATCATATTGGGAAAATTATATGGTAAGTGCAGATACTGTGATTCATTACAGAAGTCCGCCTAATATTTTATCGCTTTCATATACAAGTGATACCACAGGTGTTAATAGTTATGATGAGTATGCTCTTGTTAAAACAAATCCAAAACTTGATTCAATTCCACCACAAATAACTTGTTCAATTCAAGATAGTAGTGTTGCAAATATTTTAAGTTTTGATATTAGTGTTTCTGATTGTGCAAGTGATTCAAGTTTTTTAAATGAATATCAATTTTACAAAATTGATTCTCAAGAATTAGATACATTTCCAGGAACATACAATAGTATATACTTCGAACAAGGGGAATATTGTAAACTACCTTTATATAAAAAAGATATTACAATTCCTATTGATTCATTACAAGACGGAGCTCATACACTAAAAATATATGGTTTGGACTTACCAATGAATAAAGATAGTTTAATTATTAATTTTACACAAGATGCAACACCACCTGAATTAGTTGTTAATTCCCCTGAAAATACAACCTATCATGTAAATAAAATTCCTTTGGATTTTATTGCTTCTGATGCAAATTTAAATTCTGCAAGTTCTTATTTTCAATTAAATTCACAAAATAAAATTTATTTAAATCAGCAAATTCCAGATTCAATAATAGCAGAGCAAGGGCAAAATCAATTAAAATTTAATATTTATGATTTAGCAGGAAATTCAACCCCAAAAACAAGAAACTTTTACAGCGACACAACAAATTCAATTCTTGAAAACAAAATATCTGAATTTAAACTTTATCCAAATCCAACAAATTCAAATTTTACAATTGAATATTCTTCACAAAAGCCAGAAGACATATCATATAAATTATATAATTCACAAGGACAAGAACTTGAAAAAAAATTAATAAAATCAAAAGCAGGTAAAAATAAATTCAATGTTAGTTTGGGAAATTATTCAAAAGGGATTTATTTTTTAAATTTTATAAGTTCTAATTATTCTAAAGCAGAGATAATAATTAAGAAATAAGTTTAATTTGTTTTATCGGAATATATTTTTTTACTCACCCCTTTTGGTTCCCCTCTCTACGAGTAGAGAGGGGTTAGAGATGAGTATTAAAACAAAAAAGGCACTCAATATCTTTTACTTTCCTCTCTGGTTCCCCTCTCTACTTGTAGAGAGGGGTTAGGGGTGAGTATAAAAACAAAAACAAAATACAAATTCCAACCCGACAGGTCGCATAGCACCTGTTGGGTATAAAATTGACTTGCCAATACCAAATGTGTTTCGTGTTTTCTTTAAACCTTAAGGTTTTTAAAACCTTAAGGTTTGATTGATTAAATAAAAACATCAAAATTTTATTTTGTTCTATTTTTATAGCACCGAAGGATTAGGACTGTTTATATAAAATAAATTAACATTGAAGATCTTAGCTCCTTATGAGCGACCTGAAAATTAGCCAATTATGATAGGTTACTCCTACGGAGTTTAAATTATTTGGATATATCTTTTCTATAAACAGATAGCCCCTACCGGGCATTTTTGACATTTTTCAAAACCGTATAAAAGTAGTTTACACTTTTTTTGATTATTGAATTTCCCCGAAGGGGAAAAATATTAATAACTCCGTATGCAATGCGGAGTTAAAGAAATAATAAGTCATGTTACAACCCTGAAAGGGTTGAATAAAACTAACATAATAATTATTTTTCTATTCAATCAGGCAACCGCCTGAT
>CAZZDX010000292.1:0-4024 GCA_964653185.1 uncultured Bacteroidales bacterium | reverse complement strand
CTGATGTTAGACATTTGGACAATGGCGTAACTATTACCAAATTTTCTTTAGCAACAAGTGAATACTATAAAGACAAAGACGGAAATAGGGTTGAAAAAACGGACTGGCATAATATAGTATTATGGCGAAATTTAGCTGAAATAGCTGAAAAATATTTAACCAAAGGGCGACAAATATATCTTGAAGGCAAAATAAGAACCCGCTCATGGGATGATAAAGATGGAAACAAAAGATATACTACAGAAATAATTGGTAATTCTTTTACTATATTAGATAGTAAAAGAAAAGAAGTAACAGAAGAAGTATCTCAGGATGAAAATATAAATACAGATAATCCTGAATCTGAAAAAGAAGGAGATGATTTGCCATTTTAGTTTGTATAATATCAAATATATAGTGTAGCATATTGTAAATCCTGTTGCAAATCCCGTCAGGCAACTGCCTGATCTGGACATTTATCGGGAAGAATACAAACATAAAATGTTTATCACATTAGAATCAGTTAGACACTCAATTGAAGAATTGAAGAGTATATCTTTTAAATCCTGTTATATATATAAATTATTTAGGTAATTCATCATATATCCAAGGAACAGGGCTTTTTAATGTAGATAAAAATCCATTGATGAATAATAAAATATAAAAAGGACAAATATCATATTATTTGTCCTTTTTATATTTATTATTGTCTTGTAAACTTGTAATAAACTTGTTGAATTAATGGACAAGGCATTATTTGGAGAAAAGGAAAATGGAGAGGATTAATAAAAGATAATTATGAAACGAATTAAAATATTTATTAGTAGTGTTCAATCTGAGTTTTCACAAGAGAGAAAATTTCTACATGAATATTTATTGTCAGACCCTTTACTCGGTAAGTTTTTTGAACCATTTCTTTTTGAGTTTCTTCCTGCCATAGACCAAAGGGCTGATACAGTTTATTTAAGAGAAGTTGAGCAAAGTGATATTTATCTCGGTTTATTAGGCAAAAATTATGGTTTTGAGGATGATGAAGGTATTTCGCCTACCGAAAGAGAGTTTGACCTCGCTACTAATCAGCACAAAACAAGGTTGGTTTTTCTAACCAATCATGCTATAAATGAGCGTGATTCAAAAGAGGTTACTTTCATTAATAAAGCACAGGAGGTTTTAATTAGAAAACGATTTGGATCCGTGGATGAACTAAAATCGGCTGTTTATGCTACACTCATCCGTTACCTTGAGGAAAAGGAAATTATTCGTACCAGTCCGTTTGATGCTACATTAAATGCAAATGCAAATTTAGATGATTTAGATGCTGAAAAGGTCAAAATATTTATTCGCACAGCAAAAGCAAAAAGAGGCTTCCCTTTACAAGTAGAATCTGAGGTTGAAATTATTCTTACGCATCTTAACTTAATGAATAATGGTCGCATCGCTAATGCAGCTTTATTATTATTCGGAAAACAACCTCAACATTTTTTTATCAATTCAGAGGTTAGATGTGCGTATTTTCATGGTAATAAAGTAGCCAAGCCAATTCCATCTTACAAAGTTTACAAAGGAGATGTTTTTGAATTGGTTGATCAAGCAGTTGATTTCGTTTTATCTAAACTTGATTATTCTGTCGGTACACGAAAAGAAAAGGTGCAAATTCCCGGAGGTTATGAAATACCTAAAGAAATAGTTGCAGAAGCTATTGTAAATGCTATTGCCCACAGAGATTATACAAGCAATGGTAGTGTGCAGGTCATGCTTTTTAGCGACAGGTTAGAAATTTGGAATCCTGGTTCATTGCCTCTTGGCTGGACAACTGAAAAACTAAAAAGATTACACTCATCAGTCCCTGCCAATCCGTTATTGGCTGAACCAATGTATCTGTCGGGCTATATAGAAAGATTAGGAACAGGTACAGCAGATATTGTCCGAATTGCTAACGAGGTTGGTCTTAATGAACCTGAATTTGTACAAGATGATGATTTTAAAGTGATTGTTTACAGACCTCAAGCTACTACTGTGGAAGTTACTGGGGAAGTTACTGGGGAACTTACCGGGGAAGTAAAAAAAGTGATAATGGTATTGAAAGGAGAAATGAAACGTTCTGAAATTCAAGAAATACTACAATTAAAACATGATGATTATTTCAGAACTCAATACATCTTGCCTGCCTTAGAATTAGAGGTAATCGAAATGAAATACCCGGATATTCCAAATCATCCAAAACAAAAATATTATCTAACAAAAAAAGGGATTGAATTACAAAAAACTATCACTACATAAATCACGAAATTATGTCGCAATACAACTAATATGGAATATCTGGGAAATAAAAATATATGGACAGAAAATAAAATTGCATTTCTATGCTCACAGAAATGCCCGGCAGATGTAGTGCTTAAAAGCTACGTCTGGGCAAAAAAACAAAGAGAACAGGGAAATTGCATTATATGTGGTAATCATTCGCAAATAGAGAAAGATGTTTTTGAAATTCTACTCAAAGGAAGACAGCCGTTAATACTTGTTCTTGCCAGAGGCATGAAAACAAGATGGAAACCTCAAATTGAAAAAGCTGTCAATGAAAATAGATTATTGGTGATTAGCCCTTTTGAAAAAAAAGCAAATAGAATTATACGGAAAACAGCAGAAAAAAGAAATAAAAAAATAATAGAAATAAGTAACAAAATAATTATTGGCTATAAGACAAAAAATGGACAATTAGATAAATTGCTAAAAGAAAAGAATTATGAATTGTTATAAGTTTTAAAAGACAGATGGAAAGAAAAAATAACAGGAGTAAGTAACATACTGTAAAATGACCGTTAAGTAGTGTCTGTCCTTAATATCAAAAAAAAATATAAATAAAGCACGGCTCGGATGATATTGCCGAAGTCCAAAAAATAAATAACAAATTATAAATGATTTTTAAATATCAATTATCAAAACTTGTGCTGTCAGGCAGTTGCCTGATGAAATTTGGTGCTTGTAATTTGTTATTTTTATTTTTTTGCATCGGTCAGGCACCCGACTGATAAGTTTGAACATTATGAACAAACCCTAAGTATATTTTTAAAAATAATATTAATAAAATTAATAAATATGTCAAAAACAAAAGCAATATATTATATATTTTTTTTCTGTGTTATTTTATTTACTTCATGTGAAAATAATTATGCTCCTAAGCCAAAAGGATATTTTAGAATTGGCTTACCTAAAAAAGAATATACTGTTTTTGATTCTGTATATCCGTATAAATTTGAATATCCTGTATATGCAAAAATAGTTCCTGATACTGATTTTATGGCAGAACCATTTTGGATAAATATAGATTATCCTCAATTTAAAGCTAAAATACATATTAGCTACAAACACATAAAAAACAATTTGCCTGATTATATTAAAGATACCAGAACTCTTGTCAATAAACATATATCAAAAGCAGATGCTATTGATACAAAATTGTTTGTTAATAACAAAGATAAAGTATATGGTATAACTTATGATATTAAAGGCATTAATACTGCTTCGCCTTTCCAGTTTTTTGTTACTGATAGTGTAACTCATTTCATAAGAGGTGCTTTATATTTTAATATAGAACCAAACAATGACTCATTGTCTCCTGTTATTGATTTTATAAAAAATGATATTGAATATATAATAAATACTCTGCAATGGAAAATTGAACCTGCCTGCCAATAAAAAATGGCTCTTCGGTATTTTTTATGGATAAAGAAATATGTTAGGTGTATATGTATATAAGGATATAAGATATAAAGGTATAAGGGTATAAATAGTGCTTGTTCATAATATCGGCAATTTTTGAAATAATTGATTTAAGAGCAAAGATTAACGATTTTAGAACACTGATTTACAGGTACTTCTAAAATCAAAAATCGTTAACTTAGCGAAGCGATCTCACGAACACCATTGAAAATAAATATATTGTGAGTAATCTTTATTCTTAAATCAAAAAAATAGTTACTTTATGAACGGACACTAAATAGTGTCTGTTCGTAAAGTTATAAACAATTGATTGTTAATAACTTGT
>CAZZDX010000291.1:0-4036 GCA_964653185.1 uncultured Bacteroidales bacterium | reverse complement strand
AAGAGAATTGTCAGAACAGGATTTATTTAAGACCTTTACTATTTCTGATTATTTTATTGATAAATCATTGATTTTTTCTAAAGAAACACTTCAGCAAGATGAATTTGCTCTTTATACAAAACTGTTTTACATTATCAGCAATAGTTTACCTAAGCCGGATTTACTTGTATATCTTTATATGAAAATAGACCGATTAAAGAAAAATATATTAAACAGAGGTCGTATATATGAAAAAAATATTCAGAACTACTATCTTGAAAAAATTCAATCCGGATATTTTGAATTTATTAAACAGCAAAAAAATATGCGTATTTTAATTATAGATACTAACAAAATAGATTTTGTAAATAATAATAAAGATTATAATACTATACTAAATGTTATAAACAAAGAGTATAGTCATGGAATACATAGAATTTGTTTATAAACCAAAAATTAAAATCTATGTACTTATTAAATAAGTATTTTCCTGATTTATCTTTAAAACAATTAAATTGTTTTGAAAGATTGCAACAACTTTATTCAAAATGGAATTCTCAGATAAATGTTATTTCCAAAAAAGATATAAATAATCTTTATGAACATCATATATTACACTCTTTAAGTATTGCAAAAGTTATAAAATTTAAAAAAAATACAAAAATTTTAGATGTTGGAACAGGTGGAGGTTTCCCAGGAATTCCCCTGTCAATATTTTTTCCTGATTCTTATTTTTATTTGAATGATTCAATAGGTAAAAAAATTAAAGTTGTAAAAGCTATAACAAATGAACTTGACCTAAGAAATGTATATATTGAACATAAAAGAGCTGAAGATATAAATAAAAAATTTGACTTTATTACTGGCAGAGCAGTAACAAACTTACCGGATTTTTATAAATTAGTAAAGAATAAAATATATAAAAATGGATTTAATGACTTAGATAATGGCATATTTTATTTAAAAGGAGGAGATGTTTTTTATGAATTAAAAAATATAAAAACAAAATATAAAATATATTCTTTAAATAAATACTTTTTTGAAGATTTTTATGAGACAAAAAAACTTATTTATTTACATTAAAGTTTTATTAACCTATATAAAGTATAAAAAAAATGGACTTATTATATAAAAAAATAGATTATTATATAAAATTTATATTCTAATTTTTTAATTTTATTGTAAAATTTACTAAATATATTTTATATTTATATTTAGTGTTTTATTTTTTATTTTTTTTATCTTATATCTTATATATTTTATCTTGGCACTTTATTATTTTATGCTGATTGCTTGTATTTATAGAGTATTTAGCAATAATTATTTATGAAATATTGTTTGGTATATCCATTTTTTTTTTAGTAATTAGCAAATTGAAATAAATAAATTTTAAATTTAAATTTACAAGTATGTCAGAACAGAGAAAATATATTCCATTTGTTTCGTCTGAGACAAATATGGTAGAATTTACAGTTAGAGCTTTAATTATAGGTATTATCTTAGCAGTAGTATTGGGTGCTGCAAATGCTTATTTAGGATTAAAAGCAGGAATGACCATTGCTGCAACTTATCCTGCCGCTGTCATTGGAATGGCTCTAATAAAAATGATGAAAGGTACAATATTAGAAGAGAATTTTGCTCGTACCGTAGGATCTATCGGCGAATCAATTGCAGCCGGAGCTATCTTTACTTTACCAGCATTTTATATTGTATATCTTGATTCCGGAAAAAAAGTAGAAAATTTTTTTACTTATGGAACAAGTACAATAATTGTAATAGTCGGAGGTATTTTAGGTATTATGTTTATTGCTCTGTTGCGAAGAGTAATGGTAGAAGATACTGAACTGCCTTTCCCTGAGTCAGTTGCAGCCGCTGAAATTCATAAGGCAGGCCGAAGGGGAAAAGGTAAAGGTTCTAAATTTTTATTTGGAGCAATGATATTTGGCGGAATAGTAAAAACATTGGGAGAATTTAAATTATTCTCTGTTTACTGGGAAAATTTTATTGTTTTTGCAAAACAGTCAATAACAGGAACATCATTTGTAGGGAAAGGTGGCTTGATGCTTGGTTCACCAGGCATAAGCACTGCATATACAGGCGTAGGATATATTATAGGACCAAGATTAGCTGCTCTAAACTTTAGTGGTAGCTTGCTTGCATGGGGATTATTAACACCAATGATACTTTATTTTATTGCTCCTAACATTGATATACAAGCAATAGCTTCGGGATTAATGGCAACAGACCCTTCTTTAACACAAACAGCAGCTCTTAATAAAGCATGGATTAGCTCTGCTTATGATGTATGGAAATATATTGTTCGTCCTATAGCTATCGGAGGTATGTTAGTTGGTTCTATTTATACTCTGTATATGATGAGAAAGAATCTTATTACAGGTATTGGCCGCTCTGTAAGTGATGTTAAAAAAGCTGCTAAAGGTCTTGATGTTAATATTCCAAGAAATGAAAAAGATATTAGTTTTATATGGATTATGGTAGGAATTGTAGCAGTTGCTATAGCTACTTTCCTTATTACTTATTATATATTTTCAACTACAATATTAGTAGCTGTTGTTGCTGCTACTGTTATGATAATTCTTGCGTTCTTTTTTGCGGCGGTCTCAGGATATTTAGTAGGTCTTATGGGCTCAAGTAATAATCCTATCAGTGGTTTAACATTGACAGCATTAGTAGTAACTGCTTTAGTTATGGTTTTACTTGGTGTTCACGGAAATGAAGGCATTGCCGCCACTCTCGGTGTTGCTGCTATTGTTTGTGTGTCAGCTGCTGTTGCTGGTGAGATGTTACAGGATTTAAAAGCAGGACATATACTTGGAGGAACACCTTGGAGAATGCAAATAGGTGATATTATTGGAGTAATTTGTGCTGGCTCTGTTATGTTTTTTATATTATCATTTTTAAATCAGGGTGATATTGCTAATGGCATACGCGAAGGATACCAAGGTGGTTTTGGTAGTTCTAAATTATCTGCTCCACAGGCAAATCTGATGGCTCTACTTTCACAAGGAATAGTTGGTGGAAAAATGGCATGGCCATTGATAATTGCAGGCATACTTATGGGAATAGGATTTATTCTTATGCAGGTAAAAAGTCCTATGTTGGTATGTGTCGGTATGTATCTGCCTTTGGAAACAACTTTTGCTATATTTATAGGCGGTTTGATAAAAGGTGTTGTCCAAAGTTATAATAAAAAAAGAAACCACGATGAAGGTCAAAAAGAAAAAGTTGAAAATACCGGTATATTGCTGGCATCCGGACTTATTGCAGGAGAAGCATTAGTGGGCTTGATATTTGCAATATTTGCTGTAGGAAATATATTCCCATCAGCTGTATTCACTAATCCTTCATATATTATTGGTCTTGTTGTATTAGCTGTTATTGCATACGTGTTGATTAAAATACCTTTAAAAAATGCAGGAGAACCTACAAATAAATTTGTTCAGGTAAAAGATAAAGAATAAAATTAATAGAAGTCCCCTTAAATCATATATAACAATAAAAGAGCGATTTCAAATATGAAATCGCTCTTTTATTAAAAAATCATAGTTAATTTTATCTTAAATTATAATAACAAAAAAAATAAATGCCTTTAAATTTTTTCCAGCGACGTAAAATTCTAAAAAAATTAAATTTTCTTGATATTATTCCAATTAGAATACATAAGCATATTATCAATGAAGACGGTAACGTAGAATTAATCGTTCCTAAATTTAGCAATAAAAAAGTTAGTAACTTTTGTGTTCCTAAAAGTAAATCAGAAAATTTTAAAGTCAAATTAGATGAAATTGGAAGTGCAACATGGTTAGAAATTGATGGAAAACGAAAGGTAAAAGATATTTGCAATACATTAGACGAAAAATTTGGTGATAAAATAAAATCGGTAGAAAAAAGAATAACAAAATTTATGACTCAACTTTACGAACAAAGATACATATCGTTTGTAGAACTTCAGAAAGAAGAGTAATTAATTATTAATTATTAATTATGAGTTATGAGTTATGAGTTATGAGTTATGAGTTATGAGTTATGAGTTATG
>CAZZDX010000290.1:0-4043 GCA_964653185.1 uncultured Bacteroidales bacterium | reverse complement strand
AACTTAATCCCTGAACTTCCGTTCAGAGCTACAAATAGAAAATTACTCACAATATCAATTATTTTAAAAGGTGTTCGTGAGATCGCTTCGCTAAGTTCCTATGGAATTATATTTTGTCCCATAGGGACAATCTATTTGTAACACTGCACGGGAGTGCAGTGTAAATAAATTATATAGAAAATTAAGTCCTGTAAGGACGACCTATTATATTATTTTAAATTAAAAATGCAAGGGTTTAAGCAAAAAATTAAATATTTCGCTGCAAAAAATTTTGCATTAAGTAATTGTATTTAAACGATTATTAATCATTTAAACATTTTTCAGTAAGCACTAATTAGAATAAATCCCAACTTCAAAATAAATTTTTATTTTTTAATTTATATAATAAAAAAGTCATATTCAGCATATAAAAAAAACCTGTAATAAAAGTAATTACAGGTTTTAGTAGCGGGGACAGGATTCAAACCTATGTCAGGCATTTGCCTGATATGAGACCAACAATTATGTATTTGCCTGACCTGATTTTTAGTAGCGGGGACAGGATTCGAACCTATGACCTTTGGGTTATGAGCCCAACGAGCTACCACTGCTCCACCCCGCAATATATCTTATATTTATAAAAATATTCCTTTTTTAAATAAAATGCAAAGATATATTTTGTTTCTTTGCTTTACAAATTTTTTTTATTTTTTTTTTAAATTTTATGAATAATCATAAGGCAGGATTTGTAAATATTATTGGTAATCCCAATGTAGGAAAGTCCACATTGATGAATGCTTTGTTAGGAGAGAAACTTTCAATTATCACATCAAAGGCACAGACAACGCGTCATAGGATAATGGGAATTGCTAACGGAGAAAATTTTCAGATAGTTTATTCTGATACACCGGGAATTCTTAAGCCACATTATCTTTTGCAAAAGGCAATGATGAGTTTTATTGATACAGCTATACAGGATGCAGATATATTTTTGCTGGTTATAGATATTAATGAAAATTTTGAGCATAATGAGATATTAAAAAAAATAGAACTAACAGAAAAACCAATATTAGTATTGATTAACAAGATTGATATCTCTAACCAAGAAACAGTAAATAATAAAATTGATTATTGGAAGGATAAATTATGCAAAGCTGATGTAATACCTATCTCTGCACTTAAAGAGTTTAATATAGATTCTGTTTTTAACAAAATACTTGAAAAACTTCCTGAATCACCTGCTTATTTTCCTAAAGACCAGTTAAGTAATAAGATTGATAGATTTTTTGTTTCAGAAGCTATACGTGAAAAAATACTTCTTTACTATAAACAAGAGATACCATATTCTGTTGAAATAGTGATAGAGTCATTTAAAGAAATGGATAAGATAGTAAATATTCGTGCTATAATTTATGTTATGCGTGATTCTCAAAAATTTATAATTATAGGACATAAAGGGAAAGCAATAAAAGAAATAGGTATAGAAGCAAGAAAAGATATTGAAAAATTTTTGCAAAAGCATGTTTATCTTGAACTATTTGTAAAAGTCAGTAAAGATTGGCGTAACAGTAATAAGCAATTACGCAGATTTGGTTATAGCAATTAATAGGTAAGTCATATTTTAAATGATAATTTAGATTAATTTATTATTATTTCAGTATCATTTTTGTTAAAAAAATGATATTCAAGCAGATGATGAGATGACATTTCACAGATACTAATATGTCTTTTTAATTTAACAGACCATTTTTTTTGTATAGAAAAAAATCCTTTTGTAAGATATGCATAAATAAACGGATGTACTGTTATTTTAAAATATTTTTCGTTTTGTTTTTCTATAAGATATTTTATATTATTTTCTATTTTATCAATAATAGTGATACTTGCCTCAATTTTTCCTGTGCCTCCGCATACAGGACATTTTTCAAGTGTATTAATACTTGTTTCAGGTCTTACTCTTTGTCGTGTAATTTGTATTAATCCGAATCTATTGACAGGTAGTATAGTATGTTTGGCGCGGTCATTTTTCATTTCTTCTTTTACTTTTTCGTAAAGAATTTTGCGATTATGACTTTCATACATATCAATAAAATCAATAATAATAATTCCTCCTATATCGCGAAGTCGTATTTGATGTGCTATTTCAACTGCTGCATTAATATTTATTTCAGCGGCATTGGACTCCTGGTCATTATCAGTTTTTATTTGGCGTCCACTGTTTACATCAATTGTATGTAGAGCTTCTGTATGTTCAATAATTAAATATGCACCATTTTTTATTGTTACTATTTTACCAAAAGAACTTTTAATTTGTTTTTCTACATTAAAATATTCAAGGATAGGTATTTTTTCTTTATATAGTTTAACAATATTTATTTTTTCCGGAGCAATAGTTTTAATGTAATTTTTAATATCTTTAAAAAGCAAATCATCATTAATATATATATTATTGAAAGATTTATTAAACATATCTCTAATTACAGTTGAAGCGAGATTAAGTTCTCCAAATATTTTTTGTGGTGCTTTGGCTGATTTTAATTTATCAGTACATTTTTCCCATTTTTTGAGCAAATCTTTTAGGTCTGCATCCAGGTCTGCTACCTTTTTATTTTCAGCAACTGTTCTGATAATAACACCTGTATTTGGGGGCTTGATGCTACCTACAAGTCTTTTTAGTCGATTTCTTTCTTCATCATTTCTTATTTTTTGAGATATAGAAATGCTATTTGAAAAAGGTATAAGCACTAAATATCTACCGGCAAATGATATATCACAAGATATCCTTGGACCTTTAGTTGATATCGGCTCTTTTGATATTTGAACTAATATTTGTTGATTAAAATTTAATACATCGGATATTTTCCCAATTTCTTTATCTTTTGCAGATTTATTATTTATAGGTTGCTTTTGATTATAATTGCCAGAAATAGCATGTTTAGTATATTTATCTAAAGCGTTTATATTTTGTTGATTAATATCAAAATAATGCAAAAAAGCATCTTTTTGATATCCTATATCAATAAATGCAGCATTAAGTCCTGATGCTATTTTTTTCACTCTTCCAAGATAAATATCGCCGACAGCATAATTATTGTCTTTTTTTTCTTTGTGTAATTCTACGAGACGTTTATCTTCTAATAAAACAATATTAATTTCTGAAGTATGCGTATCTATAATTAATTCCTTATTCACTACAAATTTAATTTTATGCAAATATTACTATTTGCTAATTTGATTTAAAATTGAATGTTATTCAAATTGGGAGTAAAATATTATAAACTAAATGTTAAAAACATAAAAGAATAACCCTTTTTATTTCTTTTTATGTCTATTCTTTCTTAATTGTTTTTTTCGTTTATGTGTAGATATTTTATTTCTTTTTCTTTTTTTTCCACTAGGCATATAACTTATTTATTTAATTTATTAAAAATATTATGTAATCACTAAACTCAATAATATTGAAAGGTTTAGTTATGTTTCCATTAATATAGTATCCGTATCATGCAGAATAAGTAAGATCTTTTTATCTTACTTTTGTTTTTACTTCATCAGTAAAAATTTTAGCAGGTTTAAAAGCAGGAATATTATGAGCTGGAATAATAACGCTAGTATTTTTAGAGATAATTCTCCCTGTTTTTTTAGCTCTTTTTTTAATAATAAAACTACCAAATCCTCTTAGATAAACATTTTCACCTCTAATCAGGGATTCTTTTATGGAGTCCATAAAAGCTTCAACAGTTTCTTTAACTGCAACTCTTCCAACTCCTGTTTCGTTTGCAATTTCTGCTATTACTTCTGCTTTTGTCATATTTATAATTTTTTAAATATTTATTTTTAAATTTAGAAATAGAGTGCAAATATAATTTTTTTTAATTAATAATGGAATAAATATTTTTTTTTGTATATTTTTAAATTATCATATTATATATCCTCTCAAAAAGTAATGGTATTAATTAAAATAAATCCCAAGTTCAAAATCCAAAAGGCATACGAAATTATGATTTTTTTCCGCAATCATTTAATTTTTTATTTCGGCTTCGCTCAATAACTATTTGGGATTTAGG